>JAWVZY010000089.1:0-1530 GCA_033721955.1 Candidatus Spechtbacterales bacterium | reverse complement strand
CGTTAATTCTTTGAATTGATACCCCTTTTTTGCCAAAAGAAAAAACAAGTCCTCGCCAGGACATGTAGTTCACGGTATGCCCACGTTTTTTAAGCTCGTTAACTAGGCGTTTTACCGTATAAGACCTCTTTTTGCGGTTGAACCCCAGTAAAAGTATTTTCATAGGTTTCTATAAATTCATGTAACATTTTTATTACTTTTTCAAAAGTTTCCACCTCCTCTTTTAATGCTTTATTTATCTCTAGCTGAACAGCGGGAATCTTCAGATGTTTTCTTACATAAAATGTAAGCGTTTTTTTACCCGAACCTTTTATTTTTCTGTAAAACTTGTGGCTTAGCTCTTCGGGGGGGAAATGCTGTGCAAACGTGCGTTTTAATAGCTTTTCTACATAGATGTCGTTGGGGTGTTTGTCGGGAATCATAAAATCATAATCCATATAAAAGGGGCGGGTTTTTTTAGCTCCGTGAACATCTATAACTAATTCAATGCCCTTGTCTTTAACAAGTTTTTTGACAAAATCTTTGTAGTCTTTATAGACATGTTTTTGCCACCCATCAAGCACGCCATCTGCTGTTGTGAGTATGCCCCAGGCGCCATTTCTGGCACAAATCTCCTCAACTATTTTATCTGCGCGCTTTTCAGCCATTCTTATATATGTTCTGTCAGTTTCTTTTTTGCGAATGGCTACCGCATGCGGAGCTGACACTAAAACAGGGGTTTTGCCTTCAATTATTTTTATATTATTGTGTTGCATATCTTTCCAGCGATTTTATATAATACTTTGGGTTTTTTAGCAAGTATTTTACATGTCAATTGCAGACAACGTACTTAGCGAATATGCACAACATATAGCTACCGCAAGTGCATCTGCTGCATCATCAGGTTTAGGGATTTCTTTGAGATTTAATAATTTTTTCACCATATCCTGCACCTGTTTTTTGTCAGCTTGGCCCCAGCCCGCCACCGCCTGCTTTATTTGCAAGGGGGTAAAGGAATAACACTCTTTGCCACTGTTTGCCGCTGCAAGAAGCGCAGCGCCCCTTGCCTGACTTACCTTTATTACGGTTTTTTTATTTTTAAAGTAAAAAATATCTTCAATGGCTACAACGTCAGGGGAGTGTTTTTTTATTAGTCTCCCAAGGCCCCCGTATAAGTCTTTTAAGCGTATGTGCTCGGGAATACCGGCTTCAGTGGTCAGGGCGCCGTATTCGAGAGATTCTATTTCCTGGTTTTTAAATCGTATAACGCCGTATCCCATTGTTGCGGTGCCGGGATCAATGCCCAGTATAATTTTTTCTGAATTTCCCATAACTATTCAATATTTGAATAAATTTCCTGAACATCGTCATGCTCATCAAGTTTTTCAAATAAACTATCTATCTTTTTGCCATCCCTTTCGTTTAGTTTTATAGTATTTTTAGGTACCCACTCAAGGCCTCCCTCCACTTTATTATAACCGTTATTCTGCAGATACTGCAACATGTTTTGAGTGTTGTCAATGGATGTATAGATAAGCATTTCATCTTCTG
>JAWVZY010000088.1:0-1696 GCA_033721955.1 Candidatus Spechtbacterales bacterium | reverse complement strand
GTCCCGGAGGCCTTATTTTGCGGATCCGACCGGTGGAACCTATTTAATCATTCACTTTTCTTAATGAGCTAAGCATATTATAATATAGCGCCAATGAAAGTTTTATGAAGAATTTTATGAATATACCTCAGGACGCAATATTTTTTTATCGGGAACATTTCTTTTTAAATAAGCGTCTTTAGATAAAAAGCTTACAATAACCCGGGTTCCTTTTCCCGGCGCGCTTTCTATTTTTATTTTACCTTTATGTTTTTGGACTATATCTTTTACTATCGCGAGCCCAAGACCTGAGCCGGTAGATGTAATTCCTCTTCCTTCTCCCCTATAGAAGGGATTGAATATATAGGGCAGGTCATCCTTTTTAATTCCTCTACCGCTGTCAATTACCTCAAGAACAACTCTATTATCTGAAAGCTGAGTTTTTATGGTTATATTTCCGTTTACAGGGGTGTGCTTTATAGCATTATTTATTAGATTTATTATTAGTTCTTCTATGGCGGTCTCATTTGCCCATATAACTAAAGATTCTAATTTTCCTGTATCTATATGTATTTTTTTTCTATTTATTGTGCCCTCAAGATCTTTTAGCACTCTATTTGCTATTTCTTTTAAATTTACCTTGTGGAAAGGCATTTCCTGTCTGCTTGAATCTATGCGGGATATATTTAAAAGATTTTTTATAATATTTGCCATTTTATCTATTTCTTTATTTGTTTCTTCAAGCAATTCTATAAGCCCTTGTTTGGTTATATTGTCTCTGTCAAGTAAATTAACCTCTATATCCGATTTCATTATAGATAAAGGTGTTCTAAGCTCATGAGAGGCGTCAGCTATAAATTTTTTATGGGCGTTATATAATTTTTCTATTGGCTCAAGCACAAATTTATAGGCAAAATAACTTGATACTGTAATTATAATAACAACAAGAAATGTGGCAAGCAGTATATGTTCTAAAAGATATTCGGTAGCTGTTACAGCTATTGCCGGAAAAACCACTAAAAGTAATAACAAAACAACAGCGGCAAAGGCGCTTAATCTAATTCGGGCGGCTACAAAAGGCTCTTTTGGAAATTTATTCTTTAATTTTGTAACCCACTCCTCTAACTGTTTCAAGTATGTTTTTTCTGTTTGAATCATTAATTTTTTTGCGTAAATTTTTGATATGAACGTCAACCACATTACTAAAGCCATCAAAATCAAAACCCCAAAGATGACTCAATATCTGTTCTCTTGTTAAAACACGGTTAGGGTTGCGCATTAAATACTCTAAGAGCGCGAATTCTTTTGGTGTCATATCTATTTTTTTATCTTTTTTATAAACTTCGTATTTGCCCGGATCCAGAGTTATATCATGCACCTTTAAAACCGGGGCTAAACTTTTTTCGGGACGCCTAAGCAAGGCGTTAACGCGCGCGAATAACTCATCAAATGAAAAGGGTTTTACCAGATAGTCATCAGCCCCGCTGTTTAAAAGTTCAACCTTATCACTTGTTTCTCCCCGCGCTGTGAGTACCAAAATAGGCAGATTTATATTTTTTTCTCTAAGCTCTTTGCACACTTCATCTCCGTTTTTTTCGGGAAGCATAAGGTCTAGTATTACAAGATCATAATCATCGCTATTCATAAGCAGGCGACGCAACGCATCCTCGCCGTTTAATACATAGTCTGCTGTAAAACCCTGTGACTTAAGCCCTCT
>JAWVZY010000087.1:0-1730 GCA_033721955.1 Candidatus Spechtbacterales bacterium | reverse complement strand
TAGCGAAGTTTATACCATAGAGGCGCCAAATTTAGTTGAGGCAATTGAGGCAGGAGATTTTGATTCAAAAACCCTGGATCTTGTACTGCCCTTAAAAATTCTTGAAGAAAAAGAGGTGGATACTTTAGCTTTGGGATGCACACATTTTCCCTTAGTTAGCAGTATAATAAAAGAGGCTCTGAGTGATAATATCTTAGTTCTTGATTCAGGTGAGGCAATAGCGCGCCAGGTAAAGCGCGTTTTGGAGGCAAACGATGAAATAAAAGAAAAAGGATCAGGTAAAACTTTATTTTACACAACAAAAGACAACCAGGGCTTTATCAAAATGATAGAAAAATATTTAGGTGAAAACAATACCCCAAGCTTATTAGATATATAATATGAAGCTTGATTTTAAAGACAAAAAAATAACCCTTATGGGTCTGGGGCTTATGGGAGGAGGTGTCGCGGACGCCTTATTTTTTATTAAAGAAGGCGCTGAACTTACAATAACAGATCTAAGAGATGAAAAGGAATTAAAGCCCTCTATAGAAAAAATAAAGAAATATTTAAATAAAATAGAACCTAAAAATAAACCTGTGGTGCATTGGGTGCTGGGCAGACATAGAAAAGAAGATTTTACGCAAGCTGATCTAATTATAAAAAATCCGGGCGTACCCAATAATTCACCGTATCTGGAGGCAGCTCGAAATGCGGGAGTTAAAATAGATATGGCAAGCGGAATATTTTTGGAATTAGCTGATAGAGGTAAACTTATTGCCGTAACGGGCACCAAGGGAAAATCGACTACAACAGCGCTTGTATATGAAATATTAAAATTAAAATACCCCAAGGCCTATATGGCCGGGCTTCCGGGCATGCCCTTAATGGAAAGAGTGGAAGAGGCGAAAAAATACTGGGGAGTTATAGAACTCTCAAGTTGGCAGCTAGAAGGTATAAACAAGCATAAAAAGAGCCCTTATATAGCTGTTCTTACAAATATCGCCCGCGACCATTTAAATCGCCATAAAAATTTTGAAGAATATAAAGATGCAAAAAAAATAATTTACCTATATCAGAACCGCACTGATTACCTGGTAGCCCATAAAAGCTTAAAGGAAGAAACGAAAAGCGCACCATCTCAAAAAATATATTACGCTCAGGCAAAGCTGGAAAATACATCAACCATATTGCATCCTCAAAATATAGCTGCGGCTATTGAAGTAGCAAAGCTTCTAAATATTGATAAAGCAAAAGCCATAAAAGCAATAAAACAATATAAAGGACTGGAAGGCAGGTTAGAGTATGTGGGAGATATAGGAGAAGTAAAGACTTATAACGATACAACAGCAACAAACCCTTATGCTACGATTGAATCTCTAAAATATTTCAAGGATAAAAAAATTGCCCTGATACTGGGCGGTAAAGACAAGGGGCTTGATTACAGCGAACTTGCAAAAGCTTTAAAGGGTATTCATTTTGTAGCTTTGTTGCCCGGCTCTGCAAGTGATAAAATAAAGAATGAGAGCATGGAGCGTGGAACTTGGGACAAAAGCTTTCAACTTGTTAAAAGCTTAAAAAAAGCAGTAAAAACGTGCTTAGAAAGCAAACCTGATATTATTCTGTTATCTCCTGCTGCTGCAAGCTTTAATATGTTTAAAAATGAATTTGAAAGAGGAAAAGAATTTAAAAAAATAATACAAATACAATAATGGGTCGCAAAACCAAAAAACCCGATAAAATTTTACTAT
>JAWVZY010000086.1:0-1956 GCA_033721955.1 Candidatus Spechtbacterales bacterium | reverse complement strand
TACAGGCATCCCCATAATCCAGCACATGCCCCTGATCATATAATGAGTTCAATTATAGGCACTAATTTAACCCTTCCATATAAGGATGGAAAACTTATTTTGGGCACATGGCAGAGAGTTGTGCTTGTGGAATTAGACGGACCAAGGAAACGCACAGTAGCGATTAAAGAGTTTTAAAATTGTACCCGTTGCGTGATACAATAAATATATATGGCAGAAAATAAGAAAAAAGTATTGATATTGGGAGGAACCGGTTTTGTGGGCTATTATGTTATAAGAGCTCTGATGGAGAATGGCTTTAAGCTTGGCCTCATGTTGCATAAAAAAAAGGATGACCTTAACATTCCCTACGATGGCTATGAGACATTTGAGGGGGATGTTAAAAAGCCCGGGACTTTAAAAAAGGTAATGCATGAATTTAAGCCTGATGTAGTTGTTGATTTGGTGGGTATTATACGGGAGCGTCCACCAAAAGTAACTTTTGAAAAGATACATGTAGAGGGAACTCAAAATGTAGTAGATGCGGCAAAGGAGGCGGGGGTGGATAAAATAATATACATAAGCGCCCTTGGCGCCAGCCTTGAAGGGGAGACAGAATATTATAGGAGTAAGGCGCAAGCTGAAGAAATAATAAAAAAATCAGGCTTAAATTATACTATTTTACGCCCGGCTATAATGTTTGGCTGGAAAAGCCAGTTTACAGGACGCATTAAATTTTGGGCTAAAATATTACCCTTCATTCCCGTAGTTGAAAAGAAGGGCAAAAAATTCCATCCTTTACATGCCCGAACCGCAGGCGAAATAATAGCAGAGGCAGCAGAGAGCAAGGGAACAAATAAAACATACGATCTTTTAGGTCCCGAGGAGCTTAGTGTTTATGAAGTAGCTAAGCGCGTAGGAGAAAAAATGGGCGCGCGTAAAAAAATATTTCCTATACCTGTATTTATTGCTCGTATTGGAGCATTGCTGGGTAGCCTAGGCCTTCCCTCACCCGTTACAAAAGCAGAGTTGAAAATGCTTCTTCGCGGAGATGAGGGGGATGCCACCGCGATGCAAGATGATTTTGATACAGAAAACATAGCTATGAATCCCATGGCGGATTACGCAATTTATTAAACTATAAAAATTTTATGAAAAGAACTTCTCTATTTATATTTTTACTCATCGTCACTGCAGTTTCATTTCTTATCTTTAGGCTGACAGATGACATAGACCTTACTCTAATGTTCGGAGTGGATCTTTTTGTGGCTGTGACCGTACTTTCCTTTGCTTTTGTACAGATAGCCTTAAACCGCCGACTTATACAATTACAGGACTATGTAGCAGTCTCAATTGTACCTGATCCCACAACTCCCCGCGGAATTCGTTTTTATAATACAGGAAAGCTGAATGTCTATATTCATAGGATTGAAGTGCGGGATGAGGAGACAAATGAGCTTTTGGGAGCTACTGAGATATTTAAGAGTCCTCGCCTTTTACCCGCGGGAACATTGGATGAAAGTTATTACTGGTATCCCATACCCGAAGAGGTAAAACAGGGCCAGCAAATTGCTCTTATACTTTTGGCAACTGATGAGTTCGACAGGCGCTGGCTCTCAAGCCATGGAGGAGTGCTCTTAGGCGAGAAAGATCTTCGCGTATGGTCTCACAAGACCCATCAAAAAGATTGGAAAATATATAAAAAAGGGGAAAAAGTACCTCCTTCTAAATAAGATATTCTATATAAATGAAAGATTTTAATGTAAAAAAATTTTCTATATACTTGGTAGGAGCGGTGCTTCTGGTCGCTTTGGTGTGGGCGGGTGTATTTTGGTGGAATAATTTGCGTGGCGTGGGTCCGGCAATAAAGCCACCTTCAGAAAATATAGCTGAAATAATAAAGGAGAATAATAAAGAGCCGGGTGAAAATGAAACTAATTTTCCTTTAGAGATAGCTGATAATTTTGAAATAGATAT
>JAWVZY010000085.1:0-1958 GCA_033721955.1 Candidatus Spechtbacterales bacterium | reverse complement strand
GAAAGCCGGAACTGGAGTCTCGCTTGGCGGGACGGAATTCCGGAAGTTTCCGAGCGGAGCAAGGGCTAATTTCTCTGAGCGAAGGCCCTGCTTGTCGGTGGAAGATTACGCGCTAAAATACCCCCCCCTTTATCCACAATTGACACTATTTCTACCAATACCCAAAAATGCTAAAATAGTAAGTAGATAAGCTAAATAATCACCCTCGGCATTCTAAATGTGGGAACCTAATTTAAGCAAAAAAATTGCTCGTGCAAAAGATGAGATGCGAAGCTTCGCGTCTTTTGTTTTGGATGGAAATTTTGGGGGTGATAAAGAATATATTCAGATAGAAAGGGCAAAAGAAATTTCAAATTATTCCCCTCGCCATATCGGCCGCCTTGCTCGAGAAAAAAAGATAAGAGCAAGACAAGTCCATACCCAATTTTCATGGCTTGTACACAAAGATGACATTTTGCCTTCAAATGATTGGGAGTTGATACCTAGTTCAGAAAACAGAAAACAGAAAACAGAAAACAGTGAAAACCAAAATGAAAACTTTTTAACTCTCAAAGAGGCGAGTGAGCTTTCAGGATATAACTCAGACCACATTGGTCGTCTCGCAAGAGAGAAAAAGATAAGAGCTAAAAAAATATATGTAAACCCATCATGGCATGTGCATAGGGGAGACATTCTAAAATATTCAAAAAATAAAAAAACCAGGCTTCGTACAAAATTGCATTATGCATTTGTAGCTTCCTTTGATGTAAGCGCGGATAAAAATATTGAGCTACAAAAATTAATCATCGGAGAAAATTCCGCTCCGAGCGCTACTTATCTGCAAGGCGGTGCAAAACGTCTTTATGGGCTAATACCTCATCCTGTAGTACGTCGGGCAAAGTTCTTACACCGTGTAATTACAACCTCAAAGTATGCAGCAGCAGGAGCTCTTGCCCTATCCATATTCCTCTTCGGGGGAATCTTTTACTCTATAGGCCTCCAGATAAATACAAAAAATATAGAACTTTACCCCGCCAATGTAGAGCTGTCTTCATCTCAAAATTCAGAGGACTGGCTAAACGCTCAAAATATATTAGAGCGGGATCTTAGCCCCGACTCACTCATAATAGATTTTAAAGCTGATAATTCCACATCAACCGTAGAGGGTAATATAGAGGACTATCCCGCAGCAGATAACTTATATGATGATAACCAGATAGTAAACGAAGGTATTTGGGCGGGCATTAAAAGGATATTTAAGTTTACAGAGAAAGACTCTAAAACAGAAAAAGAGCAGGTAAGAAGCTTTGATCCCATTAACAATGTTGTGGGCTTTAGGGGAGCAAGGGCGCAACAGGGGAGTGAACAGTCAACAGCTAACAGTGAACAGTCTGAAACCAGTACAACCAATATTGATGAAAGCGAAGAAAATGACCCCGTTAGAGCTGACGAGTCCTCAGAGGACTCTATCTCTAGCGGGGCAGGCAATGAAGATAATACGACAAGCGCAGAACAAAGTAGCGAAGCTACTTCAATTCATAATTCAGAATTCATAATTCAAGATTCAAGCGAAGTTGAACTTCCAAATATTGACGGTGAGACGAGCGAAGAGGGCACGGATCAAGAGAGTGCAGCAGACAATGAATTCCCGGCCACAGATTCAGGCGACAGCAATGACATCATATATCCCTATTCAAAATCTATGATTCTCAAGGGCTTTTCAACTCAGGCCCTAAAAGAAAAGGCAGGCGATGCATATAATACAGGCCTCAATCTTGCCAATTTAGATACGGTACTTCGCCTAAACGATATAAGGGTTAAAATATCCCTTGCCGCCCTGCCCGCTCCCGAGATAAACAGCCGGCTCGTTGTTGAATGGAGCATAGACGGCGATATATGGAATCAGGCAGAGGGTATGGATCTTACAACATATTATGCAAACTCACTAAACGGAGGATATTTTGACTTTCCTCTTTCAT
>JAWVZY010000084.1:0-2033 GCA_033721955.1 Candidatus Spechtbacterales bacterium | reverse complement strand
TGTTTCTCTCCCCGAATTAGTGTCTCTTGCATGCGTTTTAATATTTTCTCGCGACCTATGAGTCTCATGTCCGCCACACGCTCCCGAAAGGGCAAAGTCATATCGTTTGAAAATTTGTCTAAAAGAGATGGATAGCCATAAACCCAACCCACACCAATAGGACGAGAGTGTAAAAGATTTTCAGGCGCCCAGAACCTGCGCTTCTTCTCGCGCTCCTGTCTGTCGTGCTCGCGCCAGCGCGACAGAGCAATAAGATCGTTTTTATCAAGTTCAAGATTTACAACAAGTTTTTGAAAATCTTCATGCGTATCAAAAAAGGCGGCAAAAAAATCACTCATTGAAATTCTCTCATGCTTATGATTGTTGCGAAGCTCAGCTGCATCCACTATCGCGCTCTCCACGCTCGCACTTAATTTGGTTTCACGCTTAAAAGAAAACTTAATAGCGGAGGTCATTTTATTTTTAAGGTCTGTAGTTATGTGTACAAGGTTTTCTTTAACTGCCTCAGGCTCTATGCCCATCCTGTAAAATAAAATGCGCGCGGGAGCATATTGAGTAAATGCCCAAAGAAGAGCGTCTATGGAAAGTTCGTCCTCCCCTGACCTGCGCGAGAGCACAAAAGCATCATCAAATATCATAGCCATATCAAAACTCAAAAATTCAGCAACATTTTCTGAGCGGCGAAGCTTGGGGTATTTGAGATAGAACTTATAAAATATTTCAAAAAATATAAGGAAAAAACCCATGGGCAAAAAGATGTAAGCAAGCCCTTGCCACGTCCTGTCCTTCAAAAACAAGTTAGCACCCAGATCTATTACAACCTGCTGACCCCCATATTGAGTATACTCTTTTCCCTGCACCTCTTGTGTCTCCTGTAAAATAGGTACATCCTGAGCTGTGGGGGCAACCGGTATGTTAAATACAAACCTATGAGATAAAATAAAAGCAAATAAAGCAAGCCCTCCGATAGTTAAAAGCACCGTCCTTACAAGGCGTATGGTGTCGGGATAAAAGGACTTCCTGAAAATTACGGCTCTATAAATTGGGGCTTTCTGTAATTGGAAAAGCATATTAGGTTACAATAAGATGAATTCCCTTAGATAAAAATGCCAAAAACACAAGAGGCCAAAGAATCCACACAACAAATAATGTTATAAAAAAAATAATAGCTACCGCTTGCACCGCCAAACCTGTTAATATAATAGTAGAGCGTATAAGTGCGGCAATCAGGCGTATATACATATCCACTACCCAGTTACCCAGCTTATCGCCAAAATTCTTAGGGGGGAACATATAATTTGCAAGCATGCGATGCCAGGGTGCAAATAAGGTTTTAAAATGCTGGACTATCATAAACTTGTGCCATGTTGCCTTTGAGAAATTTTTAAGCAATACTAAAATTTGCCGCGGCGCGACAGAATAATGCCAAAGAATATAATCAACAAACAACATATATTATAATTGTATCACACACATATGAGCACATCTATTAAAGACTTTACACAAGAAGAGAAAGATATAATACTTTCATTTATAGATATTATTGAAAAATTCAAAAAAGAACGCGAGGGCGGCGTTGTAACTCTTGCATTTGAAGAACTTAAAAAAGAGACGACTCCGGGACAAAATACACTTATAGAAAAAGTGCTTGAAGTAAACCCCGCTGACTATGGAATTAATATAGATTTTCTTGGTATTGAGCCTGTGCCGGGTAACCTTGTACCGATAGAGAGGCAAAGCTATGAATGGGAGGGCGAGAAAAAACAAATAGCAACGCAGTATCTGCCAAAACAAGCTTATGAGGCCTATATGCAAATGAACAAAGTGCTCAAAAAAGATACCGGAAGCTGGCTTCTTGTAAAATCCGCTTACCGCTCCCCTGCCTACCAGCTCCTTACCTTTTTATACTGGCTTACAAAGTATAACTTTAATCTAAAAGAAACACTTAAACACTCCACGCTTCCCGGATACAGCGAACACGGCTATCCGCCCGGGCAGGCAATTGATTTTATGACAAAGGACGGTGTAATATG
>JAWVZY010000083.1:0-2131 GCA_033721955.1 Candidatus Spechtbacterales bacterium | reverse complement strand
TAAAAGATAACGCACAGGATATAAAAATGATAGCGAAAGAAAGAATTGCTGATGAATTTATGAAAATAATGGATGCAAAGCATGCCCATAACGGCATTTTGTTTATGAAGGATTCAGGCCTTTTAGAGATAATATTGCCCGAGATTGCAAAAGGCATTGATGTAGAGCAAAATAAACACCATATTTATACGGTATTTGAGCATAATCTATATGCTCTAAAGTGGGCTGCAGACCATGACTACCCTATTCACGTGAAATTCGCCGCTCTTTTCCATGATGTGGGCAAGCCTCAAACAAAGCACGGAGAAGGACCCGATGCCACATTTTACGGGCATGAGGTAGTTGGCGCTAAGATAACATTTAAAGCCTTAAATAGATTAAAATTCTCTAAAAAATTTACAGAGCAGGTAGTTCGCCTGGTGCGCTATCACCTCTTTTATTATAACGTCGGAGAGGTCACAGAAAGCTCTGTAAGGCGCCTTATAGCCAAACTGGGGCCCGAGAACATGGACGACCTAATACGCGTGCGTATATGCGATAGAATGGGCTCAGGCGTGCCTAAGCCCGAGCCATACCGCCTGCGCCATTTTCGATATATGGTAGAGAAAGTACAGAGGGATCCTATATCTACAAAGATGCTGGCTATTGGCGGGAACGATGTAATAAAAGCACTTGATCTCTCCCCCGGCCCCAAAATCGGCCAAATACTGGCAGTTTTACTCGATGAAGTACTTGATGACCCCTCAAAAAATACTAAAGAATATCTAACAGGTAGAACCAAGGAATTGGGTAAGCTTACAGACAAAAAATTACAAGCCCTGGAAGAAGCTGCAATTCAAAAACAGGAAGAATTCGAAAGGACAGTTGATGTGGAACTTAAGAAAAAATATTATTTGTAAGGTAAATAGCTTCGCCAAACATCACTTTTCAAGTACCGGCGGTTCAATTTTTCCAGCGAAAATTGCCCGCCTGCGCCCTCCCTCGCCGAGTCCTTTCGGGACACCAAGCTCAGCTTCGGTCCGGGAGCTACTTAAAAGTAAGTTTGGCTTCGCTATAATAAGTATATAATGTAAAATTTTCAGATTTCACCGTTATACAAGGCGTGCGCGAGGAGCGGAGTAAAGGGTACTTGCAGGAAATCGCGTACCTTGTCGAGCACCGTAGCACACAACGCAGTAGAACGGTGAAAGATAAATTTTTATACCTAATTATGCAAGAAATATATTTAGACAATAACGCAACAACCCCTCTTGCTCCTGAGGTTTTAGAGGTAATGTTGCCCTATTACAGGGAATATTTTGGCAATCCTTCAAGTTTGCACAAATATGGAATTGAGGCTGAAAGAGCTGTAAAAGAGGCCAGAGAAAAGCTGGCTGGTATTTTTCACGTGAAAACATCTGAGGTGTTTTTCACATCAGGTGCTACAGAGGCAGATAACTGGGCGCTTAAAGGCGCAGCGCGGGCTATGCAGCGCAAAGGAAAGCATATTATAACTACAAAAGTGGAACATGAGGCAGTGCTTGAGGCCTGTAATGCTCTTCAGCAAGACGGTTATGAGATTACATTTTTGGATGTAGATGAATATGGAAAAATTAAAAAAGAAGATGCTTTAGGCGCAGTTAACGACAATACAATTATAGTTTCTATAATGAGCGTAAATAATGAGCTGGGAACAATATATCCTGTAAACGAGCTTGCAAAAGAGGTGAAGTCCAAAAAAGAAGATATTATATTCTTTACAGACGGAGTGCAGGCATTCGGTAAACTTGAGATAGATATGGAAGATATAGACATGTTTGCCTTAAGCGGACATAAGATCCACGGGCCAAAAGGGGTTGGGGCCCTTATTAAAAAAGAAAATGTACGCATAGAGCCTTTAATTCACGGTGGAGGACAGGAAATAGGCCTGCGCAGCGGCACAGAGAATGTAGCGGGAATTGCAGGACTCGGCAATGCAGCAGAGATTTCATATGAAAACTTAGAGAAAAACAGAAAACACATACAAACTTTGAAGGACAAGCTTATTCGGACAATCAGGGAAATAGATAATGTCCGAATAAATTCACCCGAAGATAGCATTTACAGCACTGTAAATGCTGCATTTGCGGGAATTCCGGCAGAGGTGTTGTTG
>JAWVZY010000082.1:0-2189 GCA_033721955.1 Candidatus Spechtbacterales bacterium | reverse complement strand
TATTAAATATACATCACGGGTACTATAAAAGAATATTGCCGAAACTAGGTTATAAAAATATTGATGTAAACGACATCACCCCAAATATTACTCCGATGCTTAATTGGTTTTATAAACTTTCACTCATTCCTTACCAAATTATAAAATTACTTGGCCTACAAGAAAGATATGTAAACACTACGATGGCTCATTTTGGTAAGAAATTCGCTCAAAAGGGCTGGTGGCGCTTTGTTATTATAAGTGCCAGCAAGAAAAACTAAAAAGCCCCGCCAATAGCGAGGTTAATGAATCAGAATCTATATATATTAAAGCCGTAAACACAAATCATTTTACTCCGTCGTAAGCGGGAATGAGGGAGCTTTGTGCAAATACCCGAAGTGAATAGCAAGTGCGTCTTGCCGTCAGGCCGTAGTGCCGAAGGCACAAGCTGTCGCATTTGCGTTAAATGAACGAGGTTATTATTTGCCAAAGTGACCGAATGGCAGCGTGGAGTAAAATGATTTAGTGTTGGAGGCGCATTCATTCCAAGAATTCATTCGCCAAGTACTCAGCTTCATTCCGGAGCTGCCCGTCTCGCATGAGGCTTGCCGAGGCGGATTTTTTATTTCCTTTGAATTCCACCCATTTAATGTCAGGATTGCGCTTGAACCACACCATCTGGCGCCTGGCATATCTTTTAATATCTCTATAAAGTCCTTCTCTCATTTCATCCTTCGAGATCTTATCCTGCAAATATAGTGCTATCCATCTGTATTCAAGCCCGAATTTTTCAAGCCGCCTCCAGCTAACACCAATTTCTTCCCGCAGTTTTTTTACCTCAGCTATCATGCCCTGCCCAAATCTTGCATCAAGCCGTTTTTCAATACGCTCATGCAAGAGTTCTTTATCGATTTTGATTCCGATAATTAGCACATCATATTTAGATTTATAATTATGTATATCTATTTGAGGAACTTCGCCAAGTTCTTCAATAATCTCAAGAGCCCTAATCAGCCGGCGCTTATTTCCCTTTTGTATTGTTTTTGCTCGTCTCGAGTCTTTTTTCTTTAGCATTTTAAAAAGTTCTTCTGTTGTATAACTACGCAGTTTTTTGCGTAGTTCAGTATTTGCTTTAACCTTTGGAAATTCTATATCATAGACCACAGCATCAATATAAAAACCTGTGCCACCTGCAAGTATCGGCACCTTGCCGCGCCCCTGTATATCTTTTATTATTTTCTCTGTTTTCTTTTTAAACTGAGCAACAGTAAACTGCCGGATTGGGTGTGCAACATCAAGCATATGGTGGGGGATGCCCCCCATTTCTTTTTTGGTTATTTTTCCCGTACCTATATCCATATATTTATAAACCTGCCTGCTGTCTGCAGAAATTATCTCTCCATTAAATTTTTTCGCTAAAAAAACAGCAAGGTCGCTTTTCCCGCTTGCAGTAGGACCTACAATTGCTATAAGTTTTTGTTTACTTTTCTTCATACATTTGCTATTCTAATGCATAGCACACTCAAGAGCAAGGAGGTAGGAAGTGAAAACAGTGGCTACAGAAAAAGTGGAATCCTTTGAGGATATTATCCCGGGAGGACGATACTATATAAAGAGAGATGATAATAAGGATATAGATCCCTATGGAGGAAAAATTTTCACCGTAGTTAGTGAAAGTTTTCCTGCGATAAACGATAGGAATAATGAGCGTCAGCCACATGTGGCCGTAGTTTTTGACAGCTGTGAAGAGAAAGACAACCTTCGTCATATTTGCCAAATAATCCCCGTCCTGCGCTTCGGCGTACTATATGAGGGGGCTCCTAAGTCCAAGGTATTAGAGGATGGCAGTTACTTTATAGGCGTTCTGCCTAGCCGTAATATAGCATATAAAATAACCCAAACCCAACCCGAGCTCTTTGAATAACAAACAAGCACCCTTTAGGGTGCTTTTCTTTTTGAAATTTAAATAGTTAAGCCAAGTTTTCTTTAGCAGGTTTCCAGATGTCCGATTTTTCACCATCTCGCAGGCGGAGCGGGCATGGTTTTTATAATCGTTTCACTGTGGTGAAACGATTATAAAAGAGCGACGCCGAGGGTGAGGACAAAATCCTCGCTGGGGATTTTGAGCCGTGTGTAAAAATTGGAGCATCTGGAAACCTGCTTATTTTTTCTCAGCTATCTCTTCAGTAATTTTTTTAATGAAATCCTCT
>JAWVZY010000081.1:0-2248 GCA_033721955.1 Candidatus Spechtbacterales bacterium | reverse complement strand
GGATAGTGGCAAATTATCCAATCTCTCTATGCCGTAATTCAGCGCCCTAATATAGTATAAAATATCCTCAGCATCTGTTGCAGCAGGGGTAAGACCTGCATCTTTTTCTATAGCATCTACTATAGTGGCCATAGTACCCTCTATTTGCGTAGAGGATGCAGCATCTTTTCGAACGAACATTTTAAGAAAGAGGTCAACATCTGGCAAGGTATGAGTAATTCCATCAAGTTTACCAACTAAACGATCAGCCTCTGCTGTCTTTAAAAGAATTTTTTGGGGTATATCAAATATGCCCTTTGGAGGAAATGGGTTTGGAATTAATGCATTAAAGCCTTCTTTTTGTCTAATATTTTTACCTATTTCTACATTCATAATTAGTATATATCTTTATACCATATATATACTATCTTATATTATAGTATACTTCTTGTCAATAGACATATACTATCTTTTTAAATTATATATCACTAATTCAGGTGCAAAACAAAACTCCCCTGTAGTTTACCGGGGAGCAACTTTGT
This sequence comes from Candidatus Spechtbacterales bacterium, assembly GCA_033721955.1. Lineage (GTDB taxonomy): Bacteria > Patescibacteriota > Minisyncoccia > Spechtbacterales > 2-12-FULL-38-22 > JAWVZY01. The sequence continues at coordinate 1,727 of JAWVZY010000081.1, read as the reverse complement.
GGTGTGGGCTTAATTTTTAAATCAATATTAAATATTTATATAATCTTTAACTTCTTGAGTTTTATCGCTAGCAACAAGAGATAATGACTTTTTCTTTTCTCCGTCAACTGGAATTTTTTCATTAGGATGCCCTACTATATTAGATAAAAAAATTAACCCCTTTCTAGCATGAGTTATTGCTTTTTCTGGAATTCTGGCTAAGAGGGCGTTGAGAGGAATATTTTTATAAGCAGCCTCCAGTTCAAAGGCAACCTCTCTCAGCGATTTTTTGGCATCCATGTAATCCTCTGGTAGCTGTCCTGATAAAGGCGGGTTAACAATCACATTAGAATAGAAATCTAAAATAGTTCCAACTTTTAAAATCGTAGCTTTAAATTTTCTAATAGGCTTAATTACAATTTCAAAAACCAGTTGGCTTATTATGAATACAAAAACACCGGATACTACCGTTTGGAAAACAATACTTTGTATTAATTTCATAAACCAGCCCATAACTTACCTTTTTATTTTATTATATTTTTTATCAAGCTCTTTCATTTGTGCGGCAAGCCACGGATACCACTTCTCCTGCGGGTTTGTATTTTTCCCATGCATTAAAACTACTCTCATATTATAAAATCCCTCAATTCTGGGAACTCTTCTGTGCCCATTGAGCTGAGGACAAAATGGCCTTTGTCTGTGAATTTTTCAAATTCTACCTCTTTTAACTCGTCTTTCAGGGTTGTAACGCTATCCAGCACATCTTTATCATCATCTGTGGAATAAAATATTTTTATGTTGCTTGAGCGCCGCACAATACCTCCATCTATAGAGAAATCTAAAAAATCATTATATTCTCCTTCAGTATCAAGCCAAGGTGCTACAAGCGCCACATTGCCAACTTCCACTTTATTTTCACTAAGCCAGCGGACCAAAAAGCCAGCGCCTGCACTGTGCCCTATTAAATGCGTATCTTTGTTTACATCAAACCTCTCAAATACAGAGCGCCACCCCTCATAACTTGGCATGTAGGGCTTGGGGAGTTCGGGGGCTTGAGCAAGTATATCCTCTAACAGTAATTGCCTCTGCAGCCAAGGTAGCCAATGCATGTTAGAGGGTGAAGCAAACTCAGGATTATAATATTCCTCCTTTGAAGGCGAGCCGTGTAAAATAATTGCTGTTTTCATGATTTATAAAATTAAAGTTTCTTTTTTAGGAATTGTAAACACAAACCATTTTATTCCGTCGTAAGCGGGAGTAAGCGCAGGTGATAGACCTTTTATAATCAAGCGGAGCCAAACTTTCTTTTAAGTAGCTCTCGGACCGAAGGCGGGCTTGGTCTAAACACGCAAACGCGTTTGCGTGTTTAGCCGCCGAGGGAGAGCGCAGGCGGGATTTTGCCGCTGGAGCAAAATAACCGCCGGTACTTGAAAAGAAACGGTTTGGCGAAGCGCTAAATTACTATGTTAATAATCTTATCAGGCACAACGATTATTTTCTTGGGTTCTTTGCCGTCTAAAATCGCAGAAATTTTCTCGTTTTCCATCGCCATCTCCTCAAGCTCTTTCTTGCCGGTACCCCTCTCCACCTCAAGTTCCGCCTTAACCTTCCCATTAACCTGCACGGGAATGGTTATAGTATCTTCTCTTGCAATATCTACGTCAAACTCAGGCCAGGGCTGATCATGAACAGAGCCAGCTCGTTCGCCCTGCCTGCCTTCAGCTTCTGCCAATATCTGCCAAAGCTCC
>JAWVZY010000080.1:0-2320 GCA_033721955.1 Candidatus Spechtbacterales bacterium | reverse complement strand
GGAGGGAAAAGATAGTTTATTTTAATTTAAGAAACATACTCGATAAAAAACCGCAAAAATTGCGGTTTTTTAATTTTTGTGGTATAAATAGCGCATTAACGAGTTCTTTAAAAGGAGGCCAAGAATGGCGGTTTCTTTAATGCCTGTTTCTAGGATGGCATATATTAGATTTGAACAGATGATGAGAAATACTAAAAACTTTAAACGATTGAAAGATAAGTGTAGGTGTATTTATCTTACAAAAGAAGAAAGAAGTCGCGCTGAAGATATCGCAAGCTCTTTAAGGCGTAGATTTAGTATAAATTATGGAATAAGGGTTGACTCGGTAGAAAAGATCGGTGTTGCCAAATTTATGAGCTCAAAAGGCGGAGAGAAGCTAAGACCTACATTTTGGGATAAATTAAAGAGAAAAACCTATCCCGTAGCCGGTATTTGGTACCCCGCCCTAGGGAGGATAGAAATAACCGAAGATTATTTTGATAGCTTACCCATTGTTGTTCATGAAATAGCTCATGCCCTAGATAGCATTGAGCTTAATGCCGTACGCACGGATGCCGAACAAGAATTGCTTGCATCGGTTGCTACCTATATGTTTATGTGTGAGTATACCGGGCATATATGCGAAAGATACTCAACGTATATAGGGTACGCATTGAAACATGGGGCTAACGCAAATGATTTAATATTGCTCAAAAGCGATATAGGCTTTATTTTTAATAAGATGCATTCTTTAATGCAAGCACGTTAAAAGGCGTTTAAAATACGCCTTTTTCTTTTGGGGTTTACAAAAACAGAAAACAGCGTTATAAGTATATTCAGTTCCTGCAATATCCCTGCAGGTTTATGCCGGGGCATAACATAGAAAAGGAGGCAAAGTGCAAGCAAGCGGACAGCTTACAACATTTTTTCGCGATAATCATAAGGCCATGGGTCTTCCGAGAGATTTCGGCATTGATAGAGCCGGGTTTACCCGCATATATGCCTGGCATCTTCCAAGATCTGCAGATGACAGCGAAAGCCGCAGTGTAGAGGTACATTTTTATCCTGACGACAAGGTTTTGCATGTTTTGGCAAGAATCTCTCCACGTGATTTTAAAGAGAGGTATAGGGAGAATACCCAAACCCTTGGAATTTTGAAATATGAAGAATTAAGCAAGGCTCTGTTCTGGCTAAAGAATACTATGTGGTCGGCAGGCCAATATGCCCGCTCTAACCCCCTTTTGTCTATTGATTTTGAAGAGGCAATGCCCGGCACCTACAGAAGCACTCTATAGATTTTTTTAAATCCCGCTTATAAAAGGCGGGATTTTAGTTTAAAATATGTTTACAAAATATAAAAAATGTAGTATAATTATACTGTTCTTGAAATACAGAGAGTCGCTCCGGTTTTGCCGGAGAGGAAAGTCCGAACACCCTGTGCGCTTGCGCACAGAAGCAGGTGGTTGCTAACGGCAACCGTTCGCTCGGCAACGGGCGCGATAGGGAAAGTGCCACAGAGACTATACTAGCCCTTTGGGCCAAAGGTGAAAAGTTCTGCCTTAGGCAGGTTTGCTCTATAGTGATATAGTGCAATGGTAAACCCCACCTGGTGCAAGGCCGTGTTCCGCTTTGCGGAAAGTGCCGCTTGAGGTATTGCGGCAACGCAGTATCCAGATAAATGGCTCTCCATTCTGAGTTTTCAGGAGGACAGAATTCGGCTTATAGTATTTCAAAACATATATCAAAAATTACCCGTTAATTCGGGTAATTTTTGTTTTGAATAGTTGCTAAATAGTTGTATATTGTATAATATATACTATTCAGATAATATATGCGCAAGAATGATCTCGCCTACAATTTAATATTGGTTCCGCTTGATTTTATACTTATATTAGCTGCTGCTTTTGCGGCTTATTTTTTGCGCTTAAGTCCGCTTATTACAGGTATCAGGCCGGTATTGTTTAATCTTTCTCCGGGAAGAATATTTGTACTTACATCAGTTATAGCTTTATTTCTTGTATTTTTATTTGCTCTTAGCGGCCTTTACCATATTAAAAGGTCAAGCTCTATTTTAGCTGAGATTGCTAAAGTAGCTATTGCGGTTTCGGCAGGTGTAGCATTTGTTATAATTTTTATGTTTTTTAGAAGAGAGTGGTTTGATTCGCGCTTTATTTTACTTGCCGCATGGATGTTTGCTATATTTTTCGTTGCGGGAGGCAGAATGTCCATGCGCGCTATAAGGAGATTTGTGTTGCATAGAAACGGCTTAGGTCTTGAAAATATTTTAATACTTGGTAGAGGAGAGAAGGCAGAGCTTATAAAAAAGCAGATATCTAATAAT
>JAWVZY010000079.1:0-2333 GCA_033721955.1 Candidatus Spechtbacterales bacterium | reverse complement strand
TTTTAGTCAAATTATTTATCCCATTGTGATATAATAAGCGTATATGCTGCAAGAATGGTGGCAAAATATAGTTAATGTAATTATATACGGGGGCTCATCTGTTGGGTTTATTTTTACAATAGTATTGAGCTATATGCTTGCATATTCTAAAATAAAACACTATGAAGACATGATGGATAAGCTATACTCACAGCTTTGGACAAAAATAAAACACCAAACAGCAGACCCAAGCAAATCTATGATAGTTATAAACAGCAGAATAGAAAATCTAAAGGAAGAATACCACCAAAAAATTGATCATCTTGAACAGAAGCGCAATCGCCTCCTAAAACTTATGCCCCTTATGAGCGAAATATACGAATATAAAAGAAAGAAAAATAAAAATGAGTGATTATCACTCATTTTTTGAAAAATATTGCTGTATTTTTTCGACTAATTGACGGGGATGAATATCGGATTTTATAACAAAATCTACAATATTTAACTCTTTTAACTTGTCTATATATTCATCTTTATCAAGTGAACTGAATATTATAACGGGAATATTTTTTATACTTTCATCAGAGCGCATCTCTTCAAGTATCTCAATTCCATTTTTACCGGGAAGTAAAAGATCTAAAACCAAAAGGTCCGGCTTTTCTTTTCTTAATTTTTCAAACCCTTTATCGGCATTAGGAGCCAATATGACATCCATATCGGCATTACTTATAGCTACCTGAAACAGGCGCGACATCATAGGGTCATCATCTATTATTAAAATAAGTTTGTTCTTTTCACCACTCATAGTTGTATGATAGCACAATAAATAAAACCGCCCAAGCTTTGAGCGGTTGCTTTATTGTGCTGCTTCCCTGCCCTCTTGAGCAAGATATTGCGCCCACTCAGGAACGTGAAAATTTAACACAAATTCACGCTTATAACCGGTATAGGGTTTTATATCTAACACGGGGGTACCGTGAAAAGCATCAAGACCGATAACATGCAGCATGTTTGCGGCTCTACTCAACAGCTCGACAGTGCTCACTCCTATGGGATTTGGCCTTTGAGGGATGCGAGTTGCAAATACACCTTGGGGGTTTAAATCTTTAGGCCCGTATGGAACCTTAACTTTTAAAAGATCATCCTGCTTTGCCCTATCCAACCAGAATAAAACAACGATATGCGAATACTCCTCAATACCATCAAGGGCTTCTTCCAGTTCCGAATCAACAATAATCGTGCTAATTATAGAATCCCAGTCATGTTCATCTGTTCTTTTATACACTCCGTTATCAACACGGCCTATGGGTTTAATATTCATTATGGTCTCCTTATTTAGAACTAAACTAAAAATAGCACATCACTGTGCTATTTTTCAAGGTCTAGGCAAACAGAATTTATACAATAGCGTTTTCCTCCTTTTTCGGGCGGACCATCTTCAAATACATGGCCGAGGTGGCTACCGCAATTTTTACATATAACTTCGGTGCGCACCATGCCGCCACTTCTGTCTTCTTTGAGTTCCACATTTTCACGGTTAGCCGGCTCCGTAAAAGAAGGCCAGCCGGTGCCTGAATCAAATTTAGTATCTGATGAAAAAAGCTCTGCCCCGCATGCGGCACACTTATATATGCCTTTATCCTTGGTATGTACATACTTACCACTAAAGGGTCGTTCAGTTCCACCCTCACGCATTACCTTATATTGTTCCGGGGTTAACTTCTCTTTAAATTTTTCCTCTTTATTTTCCATCTTTTAATTTGTCAGCGAATAATTTTTTAACTTTTTCAACTTTAGGATTAATTACAATTTGGCAATATCCGGCATTAGGGTTTTTCTTGTAATACTTTTGGTGGTAGTCCTCTGCCGGATAAAAATTCTTATACGGCAGGATACCTGTAGCAATAGGTTCATCGTATGCCTTTTTTTGCAGGACTTCTTTGGAATGTTTAGCTAATTCTTTTTGCCTGTCTGTATGGTAAAAAATTGCCGCCTCATATTGAGGGCCTATATCGTTACCCTGGCCGCCTTTTTGTATAGGGTTGTGAGAAGTCCAAAATACCTCAAGTAGATCATTGTATGAGATCTTATCCGGATCATATTCTATCTGAATTGCCTCCTTGTGTCCTGTATTGCCTGCAGATACCTGCTCATAAGTTGGGTCCTCAATATTGCCACCTGCATACCCTGAAGTTACGGATTCAACCCCTTTGAGCATGCGAAAAACCGCCTCAGAGCACCAAAAACACCCTCCCGCAAATGTAGCTTTTTGTAATTTATTACTCATAAAAACATTATATCATCTCTATAGTGAAAGTATAATAAAGAAAAACCCGCAGCTTATTTCATCTACG
>JAWVZY010000078.1:0-2426 GCA_033721955.1 Candidatus Spechtbacterales bacterium | reverse complement strand
TAATTATGGAGCCACCTCCCGGATTCGAACCGGGAACACTCGGTTTTGGAGACCGATGCTCTGCCAATTGGAGCTACGCCCCTATAAAAAATTATGTGATTAAGTACATAATTTTTTATCCTTTCTTTTTGGTTTCTTTGTGCTTTCGGTGCTTTTTGCACTGCTTGCAAAATTTCTTAAGCTCTATTTTGCGTTCTACACTCTTTTTATTCTTGGTCGTGTAGTAATTTATAGTGTCGCAATCCTTGCACTTTAAGCGTACCAGATTATCTTGGCTCATAATTTTTCTAAATTAATTATGGAGCCACCTCCCGGATTCGAACCGGGGACCTACTCTTTACAAGAGAGTTGCTCTGGCCAGCTGAGCTAAGGTGGCGTAAAAACATCAGTATGCAGGGTGAGGGATTCCGGCACTGCGTGCCTGGAACCCGTCGTCGCTAACGCTCCTCCCATAAACCCTTCGGTTTATGTTATCCGCCACGGGAAAACACCTGTTTTCCCGACCCCTTTCGGGGGTTCTCATCCCTACTTCAACATACTGATACACCCTTAAACAGCTTAAGCTGTTTAAGGGTGTATATTGTGCAGGGTGAGGGATTCGAACCCCCGTAGGCATAGAGCCACCTGGTTTACAGCCAGGCACGATTGGCCACTCCGTCAACCCTGCATTACAAAAAAATTATACCATCAAATAACTAATTTCACAATATAAGCATTTAAATGCCGTTGAGCCGATGCGCGGAATCGAACCGCGGACCTCTATCAGCTGTTCTATAAAAAAGCCCAGGGGGAGGATCGAACTCCCGACCTCATCCTTACCATGGATGCGTTCTGCCACTGAACTACCTGGGCTTTTTTATAGAACAGCTGCCTTACCGCGGATGTAAACTTATCACTAAACTACCTGAATTTATTCTCGCAAATCTGCCAATTGTTTTTTTACATTTCCATCTGAAGGATCTAACTTTACAGCATAAGCTAATACTTCTATAGCTTCATTTTGCTGGTTGTTCCGGGCATACCATTCCCCTAACTTTTTATATGGATAAGGATTTTTAGGATTATCTTTTATAAGATTAAGCCAAAACTCTTCCCCTTTTATGCCTCCTATCTTAGCATTATTTCTGCGCCGCACAACGTCCAGCGGATTATAATATTTAAAAACCACATAGCCTATACCAGTGGTTGCCAATAAAATGAGTGCTGTATAAAAGTATGCCATACCCTTTAATTAAAGTTCGTACCTGGTAAACTCGCCTACCTGTATGTTCTCCCCAAGCTTTGCCACATGCTCTTCTATCAGCTTTGCTATTGTTTTATCCTGGTCCTTTACAAAGGGTTGTTCAAGAAGTGAGTTTTCGGCACCAAATTTTTTTATCTTGCCCTCTACTATATCTTCGATGACATTCTCAGGTTTTCCTGAGTCTGCAAATTGCCCCTTATATATCTTTTTCTCCGCCTCAATTACCTCTGATGGAATATCTTCGGGTGAAATATATTCGGGATCCATAGCTGCAATGTGCATTGCAATATTATCTGCTAATGATTGGAAGTCATCAGTGCGTGCTACAAAGTCTGTTTCACAATAGATCTTAAGCAAAACGCCTATTTTGCCTCCTGCATGTATATATGAAACAACCAGACCCTCGTGCGTTTCGCGGGCACTTTTTTTAGCTGCAAGGGCTGCCCCTTTTTTGCGCAAAATTTCGCGCGCCTTTTCAAGATCGCCTCCTGCTTCATCCAGTGCATTTTTGACATCGAGCATACCCGCACCTGTTTCGCTTCTTAGCTTTTGTATTTGCTCTGTGTTAGCCATAACTATTTTTTCTTCTTACTTGTACTTTTCTTTTTAGATGTTTTTTTCTTTGTTTTTGTTGTTTTCTTGGCTTTTTTAGCTGTCTTGCCTTTTTTATTCTTCTTTATCGCCTCTCCCACCTTATCAAGTATCAGTTCAACAGATGATGTAGCATCATCATTTGCAGGTATAGCGTAATTTACCATATCGGGATTTACATTTGTATCTGTAATGGCAAATGAAGTAATTCCTGTCTTTTTAGCTTCTTTTGCGGCTATTTCATCCTCGTGTATATCCACTATAAATATAGCGTCAGGCAACTTTTCCATCTTGCTAATACCTCCAAAGAAATGTTCCAGCTTTTGGATTTCTTTTTCCATATCCATTCTCTCGTGCTTAGGGTACTTTTTCCAGTCTTCTGATTTTGTCTTATCCTTAAGCTCCTGAAGGTGCTCCAGGCGCTCTTTTATAGTTTCCCAATTTGTAAGAGTTCCGCCGAACCATCGATTTACAATATAAGGCATTCCTGTCTCCTCGGCCGTCTTTTTAACAGCGGCGCGGACGGGAACCTTAGTTCCTGCAAATAATATAGTTTTGCCTTCGCTTGCAAGCTTGGCGAGCGCTTCCAGGG
>JAWVZY010000077.1:0-2450 GCA_033721955.1 Candidatus Spechtbacterales bacterium | reverse complement strand
AGAGGGCAGTATTGTCTTGGGTAAAACAAATATGGATGAATTTGCTATGGGTTCTTCAACTGAGAATTCAGGATTTAAACCCACTAAAAATCCTATAGATATATCACGCGTTCCGGGGGGGTCTTCTGGCGGTTCAACTGCAGCTGTGGCTGCAGGCATGGCTCCCTGGGCAGTTGGTTCTGACACAGGGGGCTCTATACGTCAGCCAGCGGCATTTTGCGGCGTTGTGGGCTTTAAGCCGACATATGGAGCTGTTTCACGATATGGCCTTATAGCTATGGCTTCCTCTCTTGATCAGATAGGCCCTATTACACAAACTGTTAAGGATGCTCAAACAGTTTTTCCTTATATGCTAGGTAGGGATAAAATGGATGCAACATCAATAAATATAGAGAAAAACACCAGAGATATAGATCCTGAAAATTTGAAAATAGGAATTGTTAAAGAGTTCTTAGAAGACGGTCTTGATGAGCGCCTTAAAGAGAAGGTGTTGGAAGCATTAGATGTATATAGAGGCATGGGTGCCAGTATCAAGGAAATAAGCTTGCCCCATGCGCCTCACGGCCTGTCTGTCTATTATATTATCATGCCCTCAGAGGTTTCGAGTAATCTTGCTCGCTACGATGGCATAAGGTACGGTAAACAACTTGATAAAGAAGAGGGTCAAGATCTTATAGGGAAATATCTTAAAATAAGAGGGAATAATTTAGGGGAAGAGGTAAAAAGGCGTGTAATGCTTGGCACCTATACATTGTCTGCAGGGTATTACGATGCTTATTACTTAAAGGCTCAGAAAGTGCGGCAGCTTATTAATCAGGATTTTTTGGAGGCCTTTAAGGAGGTGGATGTTATTGCAATGCCTACAACTCCGACACCTCCATTTAAGTTTGGAGAAAAATCTGATGATCCGCTGCAAATGTATCTGAGCGATGTTTATACCGTAGGTGCTAATCTCACAGGCATGCCGGCAATCTCTATACCCGTAGGTACCATTGAAGAGGATGATAAAAAACTTCCCGCAGGCATGCAGCTTATTGCTCCGCATAAGTATGATTTTAAGCTTTTAGATATCGCCGAATTATACGAAAAAGAAATTACAGGTTAAATATTTATGGAAATTTTTCAACAGATATTTAATAGCGCCGCTTCAGGCATAATGGATGACCCCATAGGTGCTTTAAACTCTATTTTATATTCAAGGAGCTTTATTCTGGTTCAGGTGATTAGCCTGGTCATATCAGCCTTTCTTTTTTATGCTTGGATATGGCTTTTGAAAAGAACAGGTACTGCAACAATGAAGGTGAACCAGCTTAAAGAGGCTTGGCGCGAATCTCCTGTACCAAAAGGTAAACTTGCCTCAAAGTGGCAGAAGGTAGAAGAGAGAATCAATAGCAATCAGGATTCAGAATGGAAGCTGGCAGTTATAGAAGCAGATGCTATGCTCGATGAACTGATAAAAGCTATGGGATATAAGGGTAAAACAATGGGAGAGCGTATGCGAGAGATAAAGCCTGAACAATTTCCGCGCCTAGATGATGCATGGAGGGCCCATAAGGTGCGTAATTTTATAGCGCATGATCCCTCTTATCCTTTTTCCAAAGAAGTAGCTCAAAGGACAATAAATATCTATAGAGACATATTTAAGCAATTTGATATATTATAAGGGAGAAGCATATTTTCCAATAAAAAATAACCCAAATGGGTTATTTTTTATTGGCGGACCCGACCGGATTTGAACCGGCGATCTTCTGCGTGACAAGCAGATGTGTTAACCTGGCTACACCACGGGTCCGTTTGTGGCTGGGGTGGGACTTGAACCCACGACCTGTACTTTATGAGGGTACCGCTCTAACCGGGCTGAGCTACCCAGCCGTATTTATTTTTAAATCATTGTTGCGGGGGCGGGAATTGGCGTCAGCTCACTAAGCTCAGCTTTGCCTCGCTAAGTGGCTCCTGCCCGGACTCGGCGCTTCGCGCCTCCGGCTTGCAATTCCCCGCGCAAAGCAAAATAATTTACTTTGCACTCCTTACAATTCACTTCGTTTCATTGTTGCGGGGGCGGGAATTGCACCCGCGACCTCCAGGTTATGAGCCTGGCGTGGTACTGCTCCACCACCCCGCGATATATTCTCAGTCAAAAACTGAACTTTCTTATTATAGCAGGTAATTTTTAATTAATCAAGCGCTTGTATACTTTTGACAAAAAACTCTATTGTGATATATTTTGAGGATAGTTCCAAAAAAGGAGAAAGGCAATGATAGATGATCAATATTTAGATATGGTTGAAAGTTCTCTGGTCGATATAAAGTCAATTTTGCCTGAAAATACGCGACTCTTATTTACAACTTTGGTAGATAACGACATATTAATGGAAGGCTTGCTGGAGGCAGAAGCTGAGAACCCTCAGTTGGATAGAAATGAGGCGCCATTAAACGGCTTAAGGGGCATT
>JAWVZY010000076.1:0-2462 GCA_033721955.1 Candidatus Spechtbacterales bacterium | reverse complement strand
GGGGGGTTTTGTGTTGTGGAAGTGAAAATTCGATAACTTGCCATGCAAGTGTTTAAAAAACTATCGAATTTCTACTTCCCGATGTGTTAAAATATAAGTATGACAGATGAACGATGTGGAAATTGCGGCAAGCTTGTACGAGATGAGAGTGAAAAGTGCCCCTTTTGCGCAGCACCACTTGAAGGTGAAAAAATAGAAAAAAGGGCCTCGCGTACAAACCGCATATTTATAGCAATTATATTTATCCTTATATTCTTAATGGGCGTCTTTACATTTTTACTTAGTCCGGTTAACGGCAATATTATAAGCACAAAAACATTGCCGGGCATTATTATGATGCTCTTGGGCCTTTTTGGCGCTGTTATGTCATTTATTTGGCACAGAAAATAATATGGCCGGCCATATAATTAATAATTAAAATACACTTTAGAAACAAAATAATGTATCGGATGCAAGGCGTGACGACGAAGGAATAATAGCATGGCGTTATTTCAAGGAGGAACAACGAAGCAGGCGATATATTATTTTGTTTCCCAAGGGGCGGGCGTATATTCTTCAGTTTCTGTGTTTTCCCCGTTCATGCACTTTTGTGCATTTCGCTCCTCAGGCCTGGAACCTTAAGAATATACACTCCGCTAAATGAATTTAAATTATCAATTATATGGCTAAGAAAAATAAAAAAGATAATATACAACCAAGAGAACTCGTAGATGACATGCGCGAGTCGTATTTGGATTATGCGATGAGCGTTATAGTAGCGCGAGCCCTTCCTGATGTGCGCGACGGCTTAAAGCCTGTGCACAGAAGAATACTTTATGCAATGCAAGAAATGGGCCTTACTTCAGGTTCTCGTCCCAGAAAATCAGCTGCTGTTGTGGGTGAGGTTTTGGGTAAGTACCACCCTCACGGAGACCAGGCTGTTTATGATTCTATGGTAAGAATGAGCCAGGATTTCAGCATGCGCTATCCTATGGTGCTTGGACAGGGAAACTTCGGTTCAATTGACGGAGATGGCGCTGCAGCCATGCGTTATACAGAGGCAAAGATGACAAGGCTCGCAGGTGCTATGCTTGAGGATATAAACAAAGATACGGTTGACTGGATGGATAACTACGATGGCACCCGCCAGGAGCCTAAGGTTTTGCCTGCCGCCCTGCCTCAGCTTTTGCTTAACGGTACTGTGGGTATTGCTGTTGGTATGGCAACAAATATCCCCCCTCATAACTTAACCGAAGTTGTAGATGCCTGCATACATCTTATAGATAATAAAAAAGCTACAGTTGAGGATCTTATGGAATATGTTCAGGGCCCTGATTTTCCCACGGGAGGCATGATCTATAACAAAAAAGCTATTTTAGAGGCATACAGCCAAGGCAAGGGCTCTATAGTAATGCGCGCCAAAGCGGAGATAAAAGAGCCCGGCAAGCGCAGCCGGATGAAAAATGAATACATTGAAATATCTGAAATACCATATCAGGTAAATAAAGCCACCCTTATAGAGAAAATGGCTCAGCTTGTACATGATGACAAGCTTACGGGAGTGCGCGATATAAGAGATGAATCTGACAGAGACGGGCTTAGAGTGATAGTAGAGCTTAAGCGCGATGCTCAGGGACAAAAAACATTAAATAAGCTGTATAAATTTACAGAACTTCAAAAGAAATTCCATCTCAACATGATAGCCCTGGTAGATGGCATACAGCCCCAGGTGCTTAACTTAAAAGAGGTTCTTGAAAAATACCTTGATCATAGATTTGAGGTTATAAAGCGAAGGACAGAATATGATCTTAGGGTAGCTAAAGCTCGGGCTCATATATTAGAAGGTCTTAAAAAAGCCTTAGATAATATCGATAAGGTTATAAACACTATTAAAAAATCAAAGGATCGCCCCGATGCGCATAAAAATCTAAAAAAGACATTTAAATTCTCAGACAAGCAGGCAACAGCTATTTTGGATATGCGCCTGCACAACCTAGCCAACCTTGAACGCCAAAAAATAGAGGACGAACTTAAAGAAAAACAGGAGCTTATAAAAGGCTATGAGCTTTTGCTCAGCAGTAAGCGAAGGATGTGGACACAGATAAAGAAGGAACTTAAGGATGTAAAAGAAAAGTATGGAGATGAGCGTAGGACAAAGGTCTATGTGACATCAGCCGGCTCATTTAGCGAAGAAGATCTTGTGCCAAAGGAGGATACATTTATATCAATGACCGAAGGAGGCTACATTAAGCGTGTATCTCCTAAGTCCTACAAGGTACAACACAGAGGAGGCAGAGGTATTATAGGAATGGAAACACGCGGAGACGATGTTGTTTCACACTTCCTTTCAGCATCAACACATGACCGTCTTCTATTCTTTACAAATAAAGGAAGGGTATTCCAAACGCTTGCATATGAGATACCTTCTTCAACGCGCACAGCAAGGGGCAAGGCGCTTGTGAACTTTCTTGATCTTAAAAAAG
>JAWVZY010000075.1:0-2481 GCA_033721955.1 Candidatus Spechtbacterales bacterium | reverse complement strand
CCGCAGACTTGTTACAAGATACGGCATGAGCACGCTTGGCCCTATAGTTTATGGTGACAGCGATGAGATGGTATTTTTAGGCAAAGAACTTGCAGAGAAAAGAAACTATTCAGAAGAAGTTGCCTCAAAAATAGATAAAGAGATTAGTAAGTTTATAAAGAAGGCTCAAGCCACAGCAAAGCAAACCTTAACTCAAAATAAGAAAAAGGTGGAGAAGCTTGCCAAGCATCTTATGGAAAATGAAACAATTGAGAGAAAGGAGTTTGATAAGCTTATGGCAGCTGCATAGGCTTCCCCTATACAAGAAATATAAAAACCGCCGATATCGGCGGTTTTTATATTTCTTGTATTACCTCAATGTATGTGTTTCTAAGTCCAAAGCTTAACGCCTCTCCCTTGGTGGGCATCCATATATCCACCTTTTGCCAATAACGCGCGTTCATTCTATCCTCTACCACAAATACCTTGTCTCCATAATATTCAGGTATCTTTATTTTTGTACCTATAGGCAAAAAGTTTGCCGCTACTATGCCATCACGCACGCGTGTTCCCGATGCGGTTGTAAAGGGGGTGCTATCTGTTTGGTCAGGAGTTGAAGAGTAGGCGGTTATAGGCACCCAGTATTTACTGACCACAATATCTTCTTTTTTGATAGGCGGCACACTCGCGGCACGAAAAGCGCTGTTTCTTACAGAATAACTTGCTTCCATGGGCTCATTTACAAACTCTTCTTCATCCTCTTCTTCTGTCTGTCTTTCATCTTCCATAGAGGCCCTGTCTCTCTCGGGAACAAATAATCCCTCTGAAGGCACGGCTGCAGCAAAAGCGTAATGAGAAAATACCAACACCGCAACTACTGCTGCAATTGAAGTTGCTATCTCGTAGATATCGCCTGCTTTATTTATTTTTCTAAAAACAGGCCGCAGTGCCTTTAGGCGGTTTTTATTAATATATATTTGTACGCCCCGGTACCGCTCTGCCAGTGTGCGCAAACCTTTAATAGTCTGTGCTTGCTTTTTATAAAGCTCTGACAACTGCGGCTTAAACAGAAGCTTAAAGTGCTCCGTTAAGTGCCGAAAACGTATTTTTTCTATACGAACTCCTCGGTGTTTAGAGGGTTCTTCGGAATCGGTCATATACAAAACAAAAATCCTCCTGAGCGGAGAATTTCTCCTTTTTTATCACGTGTGTTATATTTTGTCAAGGGGTATTTATGCTAAATTTAATAATCAAGCATCATAGCCTCTTTTACCCTGCTTAAGGTCTTTGAAGCTACCTCTCTCCCCTTTTTTGTGCCTTCAAGCAATATATCCATAACTTTATCCGGATCTTTCTCATAATCTTTTCTTTTATCGCGGATAGGACTTAGAAATTCATCTAACACGCCGATTAGCCTTTTTTTGAGCTCCACATCGCCCAGGCCTCCTTTTTTATAGTGAGCCTTTAGTTTTTCAACCTCCTCCTTGTCAGAATCAAAAACATCTAAATAAGCAAATACGGTGTTACCTTTCACTTCGCCCGGATCTTCTTTGTGTATATGACCCGGGTCGGTGTACATTTGCATTACCTTTTTTTCTATATCTTTAGAGTTGTCCTTTAGATATATAGCATTACCGAGAGATTTGCTCATTTTTGCCTTGCCGTCAATGCCAGGCAGGCGCGGTGTCTCGGGTATCATAGCTTCAGGTTTTACCAAAACCTTTTTACTCGTCCCGACTGAGGCTCGCCGAGGCGGGTAGGTTTTGTTAAATTTATCTACTATTTCACGAGTTTGCTCTATCATGGGCAGCTGATCCTCGCCCACGGGTACGAGATCAGCTCCAAATGCGGTGATGTCAGCAGCCTGGCTTACAGGATATACAAAAAATCCAACAGGCAGGCTTTTTTCAAAACCTTTTTGTTTTATCTCTTCTTTTACAGTGGGGTTTCTCTTTAATCGAGCTACTGTAACTAAATTCATATAATACATAGCGAGCTCTGCAAGTTCAGGTATTTGAGACTGTAAAACTATAGTGGTCTTTTTAGGATCTATGCCAACTGCCAAATAATCCATCATTACCTCTGTTACATTATCATGTACTTTTTTGGGATTTTCAGCGTTATCTGTAAGTGCTTGGGTGTCAGCTATCATTACAAAAACGTTGTGGTCATCCTGAAGCTCAATTCGCGCCCGAAGCGAGCCCACATAGTGGCCTAAGTGCAGAGGCCCTGTGGGCCTATCCCCTGTTAATATTGTGTGTCTCTTAGCCATATAAGTAATAATTTAAATTCATTTAGCGGAGCGTATATTCTTCAGGTTCCAGGCCTAAGGAGCGAAATGCACAAAAGTGCATGAACGGGGAAAACACAGAAACTGAAGAATATACGCCCGCCCCTTGGGAAACAAAATAATATATCGCCTGCTTCGTTGTTCCTCCTTGAAATAACGCCATGCTATTATTCCTGTGTCGTCGCGCCTTGCATCCGATACATTATTTTGTT
>JAWVZY010000074.1:0-2495 GCA_033721955.1 Candidatus Spechtbacterales bacterium | reverse complement strand
CTCAGGCAATAATTCTTCAAATTTCGGATTTACCCACACATTCAAAAATACTCCGTTCAAAAATACTATAAGCACCAAGAGCATTTTAAATTGAAACAGAGAATATTGTTCCACGCCCTCCAGGGGCAAAAGCAATAAAATACCGCTCAAAGATATAAGCAAAAGGCCTATCCATACTTGCAGAGAAAATATAGGCGCCATTTTAATCACAACCCCGCCAAAAGATCGTGGCTTTAATTTAAACAAAAGCAAAAGCAAGTCTGCTGCAGTAACAGCTCCAAGAGCTACAATACTTCCTGCCACATGAATAAACCTTATCCACTCGCTATATTCAATTGCAAATTGTGTAATTGATTCCATTATTATTAACCTTCTTCTTTTTGTTCATTGCCGCCTTTAAGCTGACGCATAAAACCCACCGCTATAAAATAAAGCGATGTAAGAAAAATAATTAGTGCAAATATTATAATTACCTCAAAAAGCATAAAATTCAATTAAAGCTTGTATCAAATATTATACCATATATAAAAATGTCAAAATCTTTCCGGGATGGTTGTATTATATGGGACAAACATATATAATGTAAAGAGTAGTTTACATATACTTTAAAGGTATACTATAAACTTATTTATAATTAACATACTCAAAACAGTTATTATGAAAAATAATTTACTAATAGCAGGTCTTGTACTCGTTGTTGTAGTTGCTACAGGAGCTTATTTCCTAAACAATACACAACAACAAGAGCTAAATATGCAAGAGAACGGTGAGAACATGGTGGAGGATGAGGGCGCAATGATGGAAGAAGGAGATGAAATGATGGAAGAGGGAGATAGTATGATGGTGCCGGCAGAAGGTCATGAGGGAGTTGATGAAATGGTAGTAGAGGGAGATAGCATGATGGAAGATGAGGGCAGTATGATGGAAGAAGGTGAGGTAAAAACCTTCAATGTTACCGGAAGTAATTTTGAATTCTCCACAGAAGAAATACGCGTAAACGAAGGGGATACAGTGCGCATTGTATTTAATGTTGCAGAGGGCTTTCACGACTGGAGGGTTGATGAGTTTTCCGCATCAACTGAAGTTCTAAGCTCAGGAGGACAAGAAACGATAGAGTTTGTAGCAGACAGCGCCGGTACCTATGAATATTACTGCTCTGTAGGAAACCATCGTGAGATGGGAATGGTAGGAACTCTTATTGTTCAATAATATTCCGGCCAAAACCTAAACAAATAACAAAAAGCTCTTGCTCAATGCAAGGGCCTTTTGTTTGCTTAATTAAAAAATAAAAACCGTTATTTTTAAACAGAAGTAATCCCCGCTTTAACTTGAGATATTTATAAAATTATGGTATAGTATGCGCAGCTATTTGAAAGGAATAAAGGTGAATAGAAATTATCTCGAAGACGAGGACTTTTCAGCACCCCAAGCATCTGCCCAAATGATTAAGAGCATCTGCTCTTCTATAGAGATGCTTCGGGAAAACCTTCTCTCCCCTGTATCTGTTCCCGGAAACGACATACGCATAGGTAATATTGAAATTTCCGATAACGGGAATTTGATATTTGCAATACACATAACAGAGAGGGGTGATGCGCCCTACGGCGTTATCGTTTACAAGCCTCAAAGTGAAAAGTATGTCCTGGAAAACATACTCGGCGCTCTGCGCTACTGGGGAGAACAAGAGGGCTCTTTTGTTGATTTCAACATATACGGAGGTTATAGCGGAAAGATCAAAAGGGAGTACACCACACTCCCCGACAGGTCAAATCTTGGCCTGGGTGAGATGACAATAGATAATGCGCACAAGCGCATCGCCGAACAAGCCGAAGAGTTTCTTCGAAAGCAGGAGGAATCATCGGCATTCATGGAGTTTACAGGAATGGATTTTGTAAGCGAACATGCCGCAAAACAAATTCTCGCCGCTCTCTATGAGTATGAAGGCCTCATCCAAAGTGCGTTAGAACGCGCGCGTTAAAAACATTCGCCCCGCACCAAAGAAGCCCCGCGCTTCAATGGCACGGGGCTTCTTTTTTATATATTATCTCTCCTGGAAAAGGTTGCGTGTTATTTTCCCTCGCGTTCTTTAGCAAGAGCTTTTTTGCGTTCTGCCGGCTTCATTGCTTTGATTTCAAGCATTCTTTTTTTCGCGGCAAGACGCTTCGCGGTTTTATGAACGCGACCCTTTTTTCTATTGTTGCCTAATTTTGATGATTTTCTTTTTGCCATAACTTGTTTAATGTAGCACAGCTATTTTTATTTAGCAAATAAAAAAGACGCCGGTATACAGCGCCTTTGAGTACTTAGTAGCTCATTGCACGTTCTGCGGCTATAGCCGCGCGCCTTCTTATCTCTTTTTCTGTGTATTCTTCTAAGATCCGGGCGACTCGCGCCGTATCATTTTCGTGAAATGCTTCTTGTATCTGGCGGCAAGCGGTGCAAAAGTCGCAATCTTCTCTGCCGCATGCCCTGTTATTCTCATCAAGGCACGGTGG
>JAWVZY010000073.1:0-2597 GCA_033721955.1 Candidatus Spechtbacterales bacterium | reverse complement strand
GCGCCCGAATATATGTGCCGCTTGAAACCTTTGTTTCAATTTTAAGTTCAGGCCAACTGTATTCAATAAGCTTTATGTATTCTATATTTATCTCCTTAGATTTTAGTTTAGGAATTTCACCTTTTCGCGCAAGCTCATATGCCTTTTTACCCCTAACTTTTTTAGCTGAAAATATAGGGGGCATTTGTTCTTGCTTTCCCTCAAACTTTTTAAGCACATCGTTAATTTTTGAAATTGGTATTTTTTCATTGTTTTGAAATTTGAAATTTGAAATTTGAAATTCGCCCGTTTTATCAAAAGTATCCGTTTCCGCGCCGAGGGTCAATGTTGCCTCATATACCTTATCAAGCCCCATAAACTCTGACTGGCGTTTTGTTTCAGGTCGTCCTACAAGTATTATAAGCAAGCCTTCGGCAAAAGGATCTAAGGTTCCTGCATGCCCCACTTTTTTAACCCCTGTAATTTTGCGTACCTCATCTACAATGTCGTGAGAAGTAGGGCCGGGCTTTTTGTTTATAAGAAACATTAGTTTTCTAATTTTTTAATTTCATCTCGCAGTTTTGCTGCTTTTTCAAAATCAAGTTCTTTAGCGGCTTTTTTCATTTCTTTCTCCAGCTCTGCCTTCGCCATTTTTTTATAAGGCGCCATGTCTTTATCTTCGTCTTCGTCTGTTGCGAAGAGCTCTTCGGGCATCTCAGCTATTTTCTTTTTTATGGTCTCGGGTGTAATCCCGTGTTTTTTATTGTATTCCATTTGTATTTTACGCCTTCTTTTTGTTTCTTTTAGGGTTTTCTTTATGGAATCAGTCATTTTATCTGCGTATAAAATGGCCCTACCCTCAACATGTCGTGCGGCGCGGCCTATGGTTTGGAGAAGCGTGGTTTCATTTCTCAAAAATCCTTCTTTGTCCGCGTCAAATATAACAACAAGAGAGACTTCGGGAAAATCAAGCCCCTCTCTTAAAAGATTTATTCCCACAAGAACATCATAGGTACCCTCTCTGAGTTTTTTCATGTACACGGGGCGCTCAAGAGTGTGCACATCAGAATGGATATAGTTTACCTTTAATCCTTCCTCCTCCATATATTCAGCTATATCTTCAGCTAAGCGCTTAGTTAAAGTTACCACAAGCACTCTTTGGTTGTTTTCAATCCTTTTTTCTATTTCAGCCATCGCATCATTCATCTGTTCTTCTGTGGGGCGTACTTCAACTACAGGGTCAAGCAAGCCTGTTGGGCGCACTATTTGCTCTGCCACATTTTCATCCCCCGATTTTTCTAATTCGTAATCGCCGGGTGTAGCGCTCATATAAACGCTTTGTCCCACGCGCTGTTCAAATTCTTCAAAATTAAGAGGCCGGTTATCTATAGCAGAGGGCAAACGAAATCCGTGCTCTACAAGTGTTTTTTTGCGTGCACGGTCTCCCGCATACATTCCTCTTATTTGAGGGATTGTCATATGGCTTTCGTCTATTACAGTAAGATAATCTTTTGGGAAATATTCCATAAGTGTAAAAGGCGCTTCATCGGGCCCTCGAAAATCGAGATGTCGGGAGTAATTTTCAATTCCCGGGCAATATCCCATTTCTTCAATCAACTCCAGGTCGTAATTTGTTTTTTGCTCAAGCCTGTATGCACGCACCCGGGCTTCAGGCGTATTTTCTTTTTTAAGTTCATTTAGCCTGTCCTGCAGCTCTGCTCGTATATTATTTACAGCTATTTTCAGCTTATTTTCAGGTGTTATCCAGAAATTAGCAGGCCATATTTTAACCGAATTTTTCTCCCCCTTCTTTAAAAGAATTGCGCCAATATTATCTTTATCAAGTTCTACCGTTACCGGCTCCTCGCCTGTTGGAGGGTGTATTTCAACTCGATTGCCTTTTGCGCGGAATTGTCCCGCCTCAGGCGCAAAATCATTTCTGGAATACCCTAGGCCCACAAGCGCAGACAATAACCCCTTTCTTTTAAAAGTCTGTCCTTTTCTAATATCCATACTGACCTGCTGGAAAGTTTCGGGAGAGCCTAAGTTATAAATGCAAGAGACCGATGCCACAACCAGGGTGTCGGGGCGAGTTAAAAGATCCTGCACGGCAGAGTGGCGCAGTTTATCTATTTTCTTATTTACACTCGCATCTTTAGATATATAGGTATCTGTTTGGGGGAGATAGGCTTCCGGCTGGTAATAATCATAGTAGCTTACGAAATAATTTATTGCGTTATCGGGAAAAAAATCCTTAAATTCCTGGTAAAGCTGCCAGGCAAGCATTTTATTATGACTAATTACAAGAGTTGGGCGGTTTATTTTTTCAATTACATTTGCCATTGTAAATGTTTTTCCGCTTCCTGTAACACCATGAAGAACCTGGTGCTCCTCACCGTTTTTTATGCCTCTTGTGAGCTTTTCTATTGCTTGACCCTGGTCTCCCCGGGGCTTGAATTGTGTATCTAGTTTAAAGTCCATAGCCTGCTATTATACCATAAATTTTATAAAAATCCACTACAACTATAGCTTTCTCTGATGTATGCTTATTGTAGCACTTTTATAGAAGGAGGTTTTTCTTGAGGCAGTTAAAGAAAGCAGCCGTTTTTATAATGTGG
>JAWVZY010000072.1:0-2676 GCA_033721955.1 Candidatus Spechtbacterales bacterium | reverse complement strand
GTGCCTTTTCATGTTTTTCAAAAAAGAGATATGTATAAGGGGTTGCACGCAAAGGCAGCTGTTTTATTTTATACAATGGTAAAAAACCATCCCTTTCAAAACGGCAATAAAAGAATAGCATTGACTACTTTGCTTGTATTTTTGTCTAAGAACGGGAAGTGGATACATGTAGATACGCAGGAATTTTATAATTTCGCAAAATGGGTGGCAGCAAGTAACCCTAAATTAAGAAAGCAGACAATAGATGCTGTAGAAGAATTTATAAGGCAATATATAGTGGATCTATCATAGTTAATAATTGGCTGGATTTAAAACCGCCTCATAGAGGCGGTTTTTTATTTACTCTACACTTGCATTTTTTGTAAATTATGGTATTATATAGCCATCCAAGAAAAGGAGGAAGATAAATTGATTGTTCTTTACATTTTGGGGGTATTACTTTTCTACAGCATTAGTGTAATAGGTGCCTTTGGCTTTATTAAGGCTAAATATTCTCATGAATTTCTCTTTTATAGAGAAGATAATGATTCTAGTACTATTTGGATGGCTGCTGTTTTATGGCCATTCTATCTGGTTGCATTCAGATGCGTATTGAGACCGCTGGGAAGGTTGATATTCAATTTAGGTATATCAATTGCAAAGTTTTTCGACCAACTGATGGAAGGAGAGAAAAATGGACATAGGCAAGAAGAAAAAGACAATAACAATAAAACCACTCAAAACACCAAAGAAGCCCGCAAAGAAGCCGACCAGGAAGCGGGAGAAAGCACCGGCGAAGAAGTAGAAAGTGCGCCCGATAGCTTTAAGCCCTTAGTGGGTTATCGTGTGTGGAGATTATATAACCCCTTTCCTGTTTTGTACGCGGGAGCATTAAGAAATTCTATAGCCTGGACTACCGGCACTACAGAGGCTATGTGTATTAATGAAAAAGCACACAAAGCTCCGGCAGAGGACTGTGATTGTGGTATATACGCTTTGGTAGATATGTGGAGCATTATGAGCAGGTATAAACCCTCCTACCATATTACATCTGAAGATACTACCTACAAGATACTGGGCTCTGTAGTTTTATGGGGTAAGATAGTACCCGGAGATAAGGGTTATAAGGCGCAAAAGGCAGCCGTTGCTGCATTGTATGTTCCCAAAAACATGGAAGAGATCCCCGCAGCGATTGAAGAAGCTGCCCAGATCTATGGCGTTCCCATAGTGCGCACATTTGAGAGCATGACCAAGAAAGCAGAAATACTTGCCTCTGAAATGGCAGGTGAGCTCGATGAAACGTTTCACGAAATAATTGAACCTCTGAAAGGCAACGATATCTAATAGTACCCAACCCCGATTATCCGTCTCAAGAGGCGAGACAGGATTTCGGGGTTTTTTGTTTGGCGGTTTTGTCCACAATACTTGGTGTTTTGATAGCGATATAATGAATATATGAACGACCAACTACAAAATTACATAAAACAAATGCATGAACAGGGTATTTCTGATGATAAAATCAGAGAAGAGCTTTTAAAATCAGGCTGGAGTAAAGAGGATGTAGATGCTCAGATGGAGTCATCTGAAAAAACTTCTAAAAATTCGAAGGAAACGGATTTTACAATTTCCGATATTTCTACAATAGGATTTTTTATTACAATACTTGAAGTTATTGCCGGCAAAAAAGAGGTAAATAAATTAACGCTTTCATTAATCAATATAATTTTAGGCATTGCATTTGTAATCTCGCTTTTTATCGGTATATACGAAGGCGAGATATCATTTTTTGTATATGCGCTTATTGCAGGTCTTTTAATTTTTTTCTTGCACAAAAGATCCGGTGGTCAATTTAATGACATAAAACGCAAAGATATGAAACCACTGGTTAAGCATATGGCTAAGTATGTGGTGTATGCATTTATTATCATTTTGGTTTTGAGCCTCATTTACTTGGTCGTTGTTTGGGGAGGCTTGTCACTGGGAGGAGGAAGCTGATATAATATTGTACGCCAAGATGAAGTTTATAATATTTGATGAGTTAAATTATATAGCAACTGAGCTGCCCGATTTTTCTATTGAAGGCACCGCGGAGCTCTACAGTGAAGAATTATCACAGGAAAAAATTGACGAGATAATAGCAGACCTGGAGTTAGTGTATAATTCTTTCAGGCCCGGTCCGATATTAACAGATGAAGGTTTAAGTATTTTAGAGCTGGACGATATGTACTGGGATTATATGAATGAGGTTGGTGAGCTTATGGTACAGGCCTATAACGGTTTTTATGAACCAACTTATTTCCCACCCAAAGTATTAACTGATTCAGGTCACAGAAAAAGTGTCAGCGCCTCATCCGGAATAGATATGGTATATGATTGCGACGGAGGCGGCTCGATGGTTATAAACCAAATTGTACGCGAAGATACAATTTCCCCTGAAGATGCCATTTCAACCCTTGATAACGTTTATGGTATATGGAGAAGGCCTGATTAGGATTGCAAGCCCTCTGGGCACGCGTATAATAGCTGAAAATTTTTATGATGAGAATGCAATCTCATGCGAACTTAGCGACGAAGAACTTTTGAAGATAGTAGGAAGTATGCAATAAAATACACGAACCTCAAAGAACAACTCAAAGCTTCAAAAACTTTTTGGATAGTGCTACAATAAAAATACCTTATTAGAGAGCCATTGCCTCT
>JAWVZY010000071.1:0-2787 GCA_033721955.1 Candidatus Spechtbacterales bacterium | reverse complement strand
CTCTTAAATCTAAGGCAACATCTCTTGGTGTTGTTGCCAACCCGGTTAAGGTATTTGATATACTGGATACAATAGGATCGAATATGAGAACAGATATGGGTCTTGGGGATATAAGAGAACTTGTTTCTCTGGCAAAAAAATATCAGCAAGATGATATAATAACAGGACAGCTCGATGTAACCGAGGAGGGCTTGCTTAAATCAGGTTATGATAAAGGTAGGTATATCCTTGTTCCGAGAGCCGATGATTTTTCCGAGATAAGGACTTATTTTCAGACAATATTTAACGAACAAGAATAATTATGGAAGAAGATAAAAAACAAAAAAGATCTACGGCAAGATTTTTAACCACTTTTATAATTGTAGCGTTAATTTTTACCGCCGGCTTTTTAATAGGGCAAGGTACTCAAACTTCCGATAAGGGGACGGGGCTTAACTTAGAGCAAATTTTTAACGGAAAGGAGGAGGTTGAGTTTTCTTTGATAGAAGATGTATGGGTGCTTATTAATGAAAAATATGTTGCAAAAGAAGAATTAGATAGAAGAGCTCTTATTTTTGGTGCGATACGCGGGATGGTTAGCGAATTAGATGATCCTTACTCTGTATTTTTTAATAAAGAAGAAACACAGCAGTTTTTAACAAGTGTAAGCGGGCAATTTGAGGGAGTAGGAATTGAAATAAGCATTAAAGAGGACCAGCTTACGGTTGTAAGCCCACTCAAAAACACTCCCGCTCATAAGGCCGGTATAAAGGCCGGAGATAAAATTGTTGCTATAGATGGTCAAAGCACAGAAAGTATTACCTTAGAGGAGGCAGTAAGCAAAATAAGAGGTCCTAAGGGTACAGAGGTTGTACTTACAGTTGCAAGAGAGGGCGTAGATGGAGAAATAGAAATTCCTATAGTTCGTGATAAAATTGAGGTTCCAAGTGTGGAGTGGGAACTTATTGAGGGAAATGTAGCATATGTTGAACTTACTCATTTTTCTGAAATAACAGGCCGGGATTTTTCAGAAACCGCCCAGCAGATACTGGAATCACCGGCTGACAGAATAGTGCTTGATGTGAGAAATAATCCGGGTGGATTTTTAGATGTTTCTATTAATATTGCAGGATGGTTTTTAGAAAAAGGGGAGCTTGTAGTTACAGAAGAACTTGCTGACGATGTTTCCAGAAAACATACAAGTCCCGGTCCCGGTTCATTAAAAGATCTTCATGTTGTTGTATTGCAAAATGAGGGCTCGGCATCAGCTGCTGAAATTTTAGCCGGAGCTTTGCGTGATCATTTGGAAGCCGATATAGTGGGTGAGAAAAGTTTTGGCAAGGGTTCTGTGCAATCCTTTGAAGAGCTCCCCGGTAGCACAGCGCTTAAGCTTACTGTAGCTCGTTGGATAACTCCCTCAGGGCAGTACATAAATGATAAAGGCATAGAGCCAACTGTGCAGGTTGAGATGCCCCAAGACCTGGAAGAAGGGCAGGATCCTCAAAAGGAAAGGGCAATTGAAATTGTTCAGAGTTTATAATAAGATACAATAAAATTAACTCAAAATATAAAGTTCACCATGAAATTATCAGAAATGTATAAACTTGCCGTGGATATGGGTATTAAAGCTGACCCGCGAGGTAAAAAAGGTGCCGAGAAAGTTTTAGAAGATAATAAAAAAACTTTTGAAGACCTCAGTAAAAAGAAAAAGGAATTTTATGATAAAGAAAGGTTAAATAATCCATATTCTGATACCAGGATATTATATAACCCAAAAGAAGAACGTGATATTAAAAAAATAATATCCGGCATTGATATTGATGATGGAGAATTAATTGCAGCTCGCCAGCTTGGAGATGTGGATGCTGCAGTTGCTCACCATCCCGAGGGCGCGGCACTTGCGGGCTTAGATGATGTAATGCATATGCAGGCCGATGTATTAAACCAATATGGTGTGCCTATTAATGTAGCAGAGGCATTGTTGCATAAAAGAATAACAGAGGTATCGCGGGGACTTTCACCTGGAAACCATTACAGAGTTGTCGAAATAGCACGCTTGCTCGATATGCCTTTTATGTGCACGCATACGGTAACAGATAATTTAGCGTACCAATTTCTAAAAGATCTAATGGAAGATAATGAGCCATATAAAGTGAAAGATATCTTTGATTTACTTCTGGATGTTCCAGAATATAGAGAAGCGCAAAAGATGGGATTTGGCCCCACATTGTTTGCCGGTAAAAAAGAAAATAGGACAGGCAAAATAGCAATAACAGAAGTTACAGGCGGAACGGAGGGCGCGCATGATATTTATGAAAAAATGGCAAATGCCGGAATAGGCACAGTAATTGCCATGCATCAATCTGAAAAACACAGAAGCTATGCTGAGAAAGCTCACCTGAATGTTGTTATTGCCGGACATATGAGTTCTGATTCTGTAGGCATGAACCATCTTTTAGATGCTTATGAAAAGAAAGGGGTGGAGATAGTACAGTGCGGAGGACTTATACGAGTATCCAGAAATTAAGATAAAGAAATTTATATTTGGCAGAGTAAAAAATTTTATGATACAATAGGTTTATTATGAAAGTCATTCTACTTGAAGATGTAAAAAATTTAGGGAAAAAATGGGAGGTAAAGAAAGTTTCAGAGGGCTATGCCCGAAATTTTTTGTTGCCTCGCGGCCTTGTAAAGGTAGCAACACCTGCAGCAATAGCTGAGCTTGAAGAAGAGATGGCAAAACAAGAGGAGGCCGCAACCGAAGATCTTGAAAAAATTGAAGCACTTATTGCCTCTCTAGACGGCTAT
>JAWVZY010000070.1:0-2801 GCA_033721955.1 Candidatus Spechtbacterales bacterium | reverse complement strand
GCCATTCTATTTACTGTGAGCATTTCTATACTTTAATCTCCAACCCCGCTTTGCGGGGTTTTTGTTATGGTAGAATAAAAACAGATGAACATACCACTGAACATACCATGGTATGTTCATGGGGGAGAGGGAGAGGAATGGTTTAAACTTAATTTTAAATTTATTATCTATGACGCATAAAAAACAAAAACCTGTTCGTAAAATATTAAAAAACGGCAGGGGGAGTTATTATATAAACATTCCAAAAGAATACATGCGTGAGCTTGACTGGCAGGAACGCCAAAAGCTTACAATTGAAAAGAAGGGAAAGGAGATAATTATTAAAGATTGGAAGAAATGAAAAAAATTTTAAAACATTGGTGGGTTTATACACCTTCGGCACTCTTTATTTTCTTTAATATATTTTTATTACTTAAGGAGGTTATGGGCTGCAGTCTTTGCGCCGTCAGGGCTGGGTTTCCAAAAATATATTATATTAAAGATCTAGGAGGAAGCGGGCTTGATCCAATTGTCGAAGGAGGTGGTGTAAGAATCGATACTCTTGGCCTTTTTATTGATTTTATTGCTATACCTGTAGGTGTCTTTTTATTTCTTCTTTGGATTTATAAATTAAAAAACAATAAATAATTATGGCACATATACATGAAAAAATAGATTATGCAGCAATGGCCTATATTGTTTTTGAAGATAGGGTTCTTTTGATTCATCACAGAGAATTGGATATGTGGCTTCCGGTAGGCGGGCATGTAGAGCTTGATGAGGATCCACAAAAGGCACTTTTTCGGGAAATAGAAGAAGAAAGTGGGCTTAAACAGCAGGATATAGAAATTTTAGCCGAGCGCCCCGGTATAAAAGTGGCCGATAGAAGATTTCTTTATACTCCCGCATATTTAGATATACACCCCATAACCGAAGAGCACGAGCATGTTGGGTTCATTTATTTTGCAAGAACAAAAAACAAAGAAGTAATATTGAATGAAGCAGAGCATCATGAAATAAAATGGTTTAGCGCTGAAGATCTGGAAAATGGAAAATACAATGTTGCCGAGGGAGTAAAGTTTTATTCTCGCAAAGCTCTGGAGCGAGCAGCTATTTAAATTAAAACACCACCCACAACGAACTTCTAATTTCCACCGCCTGCGATGGTTTTTTGTTTGTCTAAATTTTATTTTATGCTAATATAATTCCAGTACACAAAGGAGGAAAGATGAAAGATCGCCACACGGTTGTAGTTACAATAACAGAGGAACAACTTGCTATGCTTGATGACCTCGCGCAAATGGATGGCAATACTTTAAGTGCGCAGATGCAAAGGGCTATTGATGAGTACCCCGAGGGAAACAGACCTTGCCTCATAGAGCCTGCAATAGGAACTCAACGGATTCAGATTTCTCTGTTAAGGAGACATATTGATAAGATTTTGCCTGACATGGATGAATTTGGGGAAATTGCAGATGAGGCAATCCAGCGGTATGTAGATAGGTATATTGAGCGGCGCAGATCAGAACCCGGATTTGAACAGCGCTTAGAGGATCTCAGAGAAGAGTAGAGAAGAATAAATAAAGAAAAGTTTGGATTATTGGAATAATCCCCCCAACCCCTCAAAAGAGGGGTTTTTTATTTGCCTAAATTTTATTTTATGCTAATATAATTCCAGTACACAAAGGAGCCGGAATATGGTATCTATCGCGATAACGGCAATAGCATTGCTTTTGATAGCTCTGGTTACAGCTTTAGCAATGAAGGTTGCTGAACTTCAAGAAGAGATTAGAGTAATCAAAAAAAAGCTTGATACTGAGCAAAAATCTAAAAATAACTCCTAACCCCCAACCCCGCAAAGTGCGGGGTTTTTATTTGGTATAATAAGAGCATGAAAGACAACTCAAATTTAAAAAGACCAATACATCCGATGCCGGATTTTGTAAAAAAGGCGCTTAAAGAGAGCGGGCTTGAAGATGCATACAAAGAGCGCCCGCCTTATCAGCGCAACGATTACGTCGGCTGGATAAGCAGAGCTAAAAGAGAAGAGACAAAGCAAAAACGGCTGAAGCAAATGTTAGATGAGCTTAAAAAAGGAAATGTATACATGAATATGAAGTGGAACTCTAAAAAATAAAACCCTATCAAGGGTTTTTATTTTTTATGATTAGTGCTAACATAATTCCAGCACCTGAAAGGAGCAGAAATGAGAGTAGATATAAAGCTACAATTTGGAGATAGGGTAGTAATACACAAGGGGTCACCCGGCAGTGAGGGGACTAACTGGAGAGATTTTTGGAATGTTCCCGGAGTAATTACGGGAGGCAATTCCCGAGAGGCAGTTGTTCAATTTGATGATGGCAGGGTTTTAAGAACACCCTGGCGCATACTTTCTCCTTTGCTGGATGAGGATTTTGAAGATGCCGTCGAGGTTTGCAGAGAAAATCTTCTAAGGCGCAGGAATTCTTTACCAAGAATAATAAAGGAGGCAGATAATGGCGGATAAAAAATGCAAGCATGAGATAGTATCTACTTTTGAACCTGTATATGAAAATGGTGATTGGAATTTTGATAAGTGGCATGCCCAGTGTTATGAATGCAAGAAAAAGGGGATATCGGTAGAGGGCGAGGGCTTTATACCCGACCCGCATGCAGAGCTTAGGCAGAAAGTTGAGGGCCAACTGGGTTTTGGCGCTTACGAGGAAGTACAGCCAAAGGAACTTAAGTCACGCATTCGCAAATGGACAAAGAACAGAATATTGGATGCTCTTGAGGCAGGCATTGCCCACGGATTTACTATGAGCGGTCCGGACCAATTCATG
>JAWVZY010000069.1:0-2803 GCA_033721955.1 Candidatus Spechtbacterales bacterium | reverse complement strand
GCTATAAGTACAGGGTAATAATCCGGGCTTCGCCTGAAATTTTCAATTAAAGTTCCCTTTTTACTGTTCTCTGCCACCGCATTCTGCGGGGTTCCGCCATCGGCGGTGATTTCTTGCCCACTGTTTTCTGTTTTCTGTTTTCTGTTTTCTGACTTACTGTAATGCCACTGTACGCCCAAAAAAATAATAAGTGCCCCAAAAAAGTTGCTCAGAGCAAATACCTCGGGAACTATTGAGTAGAGCCAAAATAGATATGAAAAGGCAAGTGATAAAGCTCCTACAAGGGCAGGTATTACTGCGTATATTACTTTGTCCCTTGCCTCTTGTCTCTTGCCTCTTGTCTCTTGCCTCTTGTCTCTTGTCTCTTTTTGCCTGTTAAATACTTTAAAAAGTGCCAGGTATACAAGTGTTACGGTTGCAGCCCCAAACATAGAGCTCATGATAGCGTATCTAAAAGCTATGGTGCCTACGGGTATAAAGCTAAAGAGCTTACCTATGAGCACAAAGAGGGGGTATCCGGGAGGGTGTGGTATGCCAAGAGTATATGATGCTGTAATTAGCTCGCTTGAATCGGCATAGCTTATAATCCCTCGTGGTGCAGTATATAGGTAGATGCTAAATACCAAAAAAAACAGTGCTACGGGTGCCACGTTTTCCTTTAAAAATCTCACTTTATTAGATCTAAAAATTCTTCTTCATTAATTATCTTAACTCCAAGCTCTTTTGCTCTCTCTTGTTTTGAGCCGGGGTTTTCTCCTGCAACAACATAATCAGTATTTTGAGAAACTGAACTTGACGGTTCACCCCCAAGAGACCTTACCTTGTTTTCTGCCTCTTCTCTGCTGTATTCGTTCATAGAGCCTGTGAAAACAAAGGTTAGCCCCTCAAGTTTATCCCCTACTTCTTTGGGGGGAATTATCTTCACGCCCGCATCCAGCAATTTCTCTATAAATTTTCTGTTTTCTTTTTTGCTAAACCATTTATATATGGCCTCTGCCACCTTTTCTCCTATACCCTCAATATTCTTTAATTGCTCAATATCCGCTTTTTCTATTTTATCTATACTGCCAAAATGACGCGCCAGATCAATAGCTGTTTCCCCTCCGACATGGCGAATATTCAGCGCCGTAATAAACCTGGAGAGAGGAACTTCCCTGCTTTGGCCAATTGAATCAATAATATTTTGGGCGGATGTCTCGGCAAAGCGCTCAAGCGGTAAAAGGTCTCCTTTTTTAAGTTCAAAAATATCGGCGGGGTCTGCTATAAGTTCCTCCTCTAAGAGCTGTTCTATTATTTTGGGGCCAAGCCCCTCTATATCAAAAGCTGAGCGTGAAACAAAATAATTTAAATACTCCTGCTTTCGTGATTCGCAATCAGAATTTGGGCAATAAAGAATCGTCTCGCCTTCTTTTTTTTCAAGAGAAGTGCCGCACTTAGGACATTTTTTCGGGGGTTTTACTTTTTTAGTATCCTTAGGGCGAAGATCCTCCATAACCTCTACCACCTTAGGTATTACATCTCCGGCGCGCTCAAGTATTATTGTATCCCCTATTCTTACATCAAGACGCTCCACTTCTTCAAAATTATGAAGGGTGGCTCTGCTCACTGTAACACCTCCTATCTGTACAGGCCTTAGCACAGCAAGGGGGGTAATAGCTCCTGTGCGGCCCACATGTATCTTAATGTCCTCTATAACTGTTGTAGCCTGCTTAGGCGCGAATTTAAAGGCTCTAATGCCTCTGGGGCTTTTACCGGCCACCCCAAGATTCTCAAAAATATCGTTATCGTTTACAGAAATTACAACGCCGTCTATCTGATAGGGTATTTTTTCTCTTTTTTTATGTATATTTTGCCAATACTCAAATACCTCATCTATGTTTTTACATTTTTTGGCAGTCGGATCTGTTTTAAAGCCGAGCGCGGGCATTATCTCGTGTTCTGTTGAATGGAGTTTTGTACCTATATCTGTAACTATATCGTAAGCTATAAAATTGAGCGGGCGGGATGCGGCAAGTTTTGGATTAAGCTGGCGCACGCTTCCCGCGGCAAGGTT
Source organism: Candidatus Spechtbacterales bacterium (assembly GCA_033721955.1). Taxonomy (GTDB): domain Bacteria; phylum Patescibacteriota; class Minisyncoccia; order Spechtbacterales; family 2-12-FULL-38-22; genus JAWVZY01. The sequence continues at coordinate 750 of JAWVZY010000069.1, read as the reverse complement.
GCGCGGATTAGCATATGTGTCCTTCCCCTCTTTTTCTTTTTGTTTATTGAATTTTTCAAAATCCTCTTTTGCTATATAAACCTCTCCCCTAATCTCAAAAATGTCATCTTTTATGGCTTTTTCTATATTTTTTTGAATAGAATTGTCTTCTATATCCCGGTGGAAATTAAGTTCGAGCGGGATGCTTTCAATTGTTTTTGCGTTGCTTGTAACATCCTCACCCACTCTCCCGTTGCCCCGCGTTATGGCCTTCTCTAATACACCGCCTTTATAGCGCAAAGCAAGAGCAAGGCCATCCACCTTTACCTCACAAAAATAAGAAAGGCTTTCATCTGTTAGTTTTTTAATGTAATTTTCCCAGGACTCAAGTTCGTCTCTGTTAAAAATATCCTCGATAGAGAGCATGGGTCTTGTGTGTTCAGCTTTTTCAAACTTATCGAGAGCCTCGCCTCCGACACGCTGGGTTGGGGAATCGGGTGTTTTTAAGTCAGGATACTTATCTTCAAGCTGTTTGAGTTCGTGTTTTAGAGAGTCATGCGCCTCATCTGAAATCTCGGGCTTATCAAGCACATGATATAAATAGCGATGATGCTTAATCACCTCTTTTAACTTTTTTATTCGCTTTTTAGCTTCAGTTTTGCTCATTGTGCTTTAAACAACGCTTCGCCTATATTTATAAAGATGTGAGTTTGATAAAATTTTGTACAATGCAAGGAAGTGCTGAAGCGCGAAATGGAGTTTAGTTTAGAT
>JAWVZY010000068.1:0-2855 GCA_033721955.1 Candidatus Spechtbacterales bacterium | reverse complement strand
CTTTATTGATGATTTTATAGTAAAACCCGAGTATTTACCCGAGGTACTCCCAAAAGTGCATAAAATTCTTAAAGAATACGGAATTCATGAAACAATAGCGGGGCACGCGGGAAGCGGTAATTTTCATATAATACCTCTTATGGATTTGAGCAAAGAAGAAAATAAGGCAAAAATTCCTGAGGTTTCAAAAAAGATATACGATCTTGTAATAGAATATAAGGGTTCAATTACAGCTGAACATAACGATGGTTTAGTTCGCAGCCCTTATTTAGAGCAAATGTATGGCGATAAGGTTTATGATCTTTTTGAAGAGACAAAGCGCATTTTTGACCCTCAGAACATTTTTAATCCGGGCAAGAAGGTGAATAGTAGTATGGAATACGCAATGAAACACATAGACCACAAATAGAGGTAAAGAAATTCATCTTTGCTTCAATTTCGTTGTTGCTCGCTCCAGTGCTTGACGCCCTACCATAATGTAGGGCTTACTCCGCCCTTCATGGGCGCCTAGAACTAAAAGCAAATTTTAGAATTTCTGCATATATTATGAAAATCTATCTCGGCGCTGATCACGCCGGCTACAACTTAAAGGAAAAAATAAAAACCTGGCTTGATGAGTGGGGTATTGAATATGAAGATATGGGAGCGCATGAGTACGATAAATCAGATGATTACCCCGATTTCATAAAACCCGTGGCAAAGGCCGTATCAAATGATCCCGAAGAGGCAAGGGGAATAATTTTGGGCTTTAACGGCCAGGGTGAGGCGATCGCCGCAAACCGTTTTGATAATGTGCGTGCCGCCGTATATTATGGGGAGCCCGAAAATATATCTGAAGAAGGCCAACAGAGAAAAGATAAGCCCCACAATATGATAATTCTATCCCGCGAGGACGATAATACAAATATTTTATCTCTGGCCGCCGGTTTCCTTGCAGACGATCAGGCCGAAGAGGCAATAAAACTTTGGCTGGATACGCCATTTACAGGGGAGGAGCGCCACAAGCGCAGAATTAAAAAAATAGATGAATAAATTTTATGCCATCAGCTATTAAGCTACTTAAAACTTCAATTGATTTTTATGCAAAAAGCTTCAAAACAATATTGGGCATTATTTTAATGCCGCTTTTTGCCTTGCTTGTAGCACTTGTTGTATTATTTGTGGTGGCAAGTTTTACCCTATTATTGCAAAAAGGTAGTGCGTTTGCTTTTGGCGTAGGTTTTTTGCTTGTAGTTGCGGTTATGCTAATAAATATTTGGCAACAGGCAGCTCTCTATTATTATATTAAAGATAAAGATTCTAATGTGGGTATTTTAGAATATTATCGCCGCTCATCGCCAAAATTCTTTACATATTTTTCAACCGGACTTTTGTACGGGATTGTTGTTTTTGCGGGATTTTTATTTTTTATAGTGCCCGGAATTATATTTATGACCTGGTTTTCTTTGGCAACTTTACTTGTTGTATTTGAAGATAAAGATGCCATAGAGGCAATGCACAAAAGCAGGGAGTATATAAAGGGACATACAGGGCAGGTTATTTGGCGTTTGCTGGTTTTGTTCTCGTTTATGATTATGGTATTTATGGTTATATTTGGGATAGCTATGAGTTTGTTTGGTGGCCAATCAATAATTACACAGGCATTTTCAAATATTATAGCCGTATTGGTAGGCCCCATAGCACCTATATTTATGTTTGAAATATATAAAACTTTAAAAAATAAAGAACAGGCAACTGCTCCGGCGCAAGCCAGTTAAAAATTATGGCATTTGAAGAAATTATAAAATATATAAAGGAGCAATTGGATAGAGGAGTACCGGAGGAGGATATTAAAGTTGCTTTGCGAGGGCAAAATTGGAAAGAACAGGATATAGCAGATGCCTTTAAAGTCGTAAACTTTGAACGCAATGCTCAGGCCGATTCTGAATATCCAACTGATCATTTAATGAAAGGCCGCGAGCTTATGAAGCGCACTATGAAGATCTATAAAGAGAGAATCGGCACTTTTTTGGGAATTGTAGCCATTCCTGCACTACTTATGGCGGCGGTCTTTATTGTTGGCTTTACTGTATTTGGAGGTGGCTTTGACCCAAATACTATAAATAGCCAAAGTAACACATCTGTTGAAGCGGCCGTTTTCTTTTTTGTATCTATTTTATTGATGATACCTGTTTTTATCCTTCAGCAGATAGCATTAATGCTGGCAATAAAGAGCAGAGGAGAGCGCGGTATTTTAAAGTTTTACAGGCAGGCCAAAGATTATTTCTTTAAGTATTTGGGAACTTCTATATTTGTTTCTATTATAGTGTTTGGCGGTTTTTTACTTTTGATAATTCCGGGAATTTATTTTGCAATAATTTATAGTTTGGCTACTGTACTGGTTATCTTTGAGGGCTTGAGCGGGATGGATGCGCTTCGCAGAAGTAAAGAATATGTAAAAAAAGATATTTGGGGCTATGCAAAAAAATGGGCCTATTTAATATTCGTTTTTGGGGGTTTGTTTATTTTGCTTGGGATTATTATAGGCATTGCGTTCATTCAACAGCCCGAGGCCGGCGAGAGTATAAATGATCTTATTTCATTTATACTGATGCCAATACCAATAATTTATACAATAGAACTTTACAGAAACTTAAAAGCATTAAATAAACAAGAAAATGCCTAAAAATAAGATAGAAATAATACCTGCGGTTTTAACTAAAACATATGAACAGTTCACAGAAAAAGTGAATGCTGTTGAGAATTTAGTAAATTGGGTTCAGCTCGATGTAGCAGACGGTAATTTCGCACCCTCAACCTCATGGGGAGATCCTGTTGCTATACATAATTTTGATCCGGGTGTTTTTATGGAGGCG
>JAWVZY010000067.1:0-2888 GCA_033721955.1 Candidatus Spechtbacterales bacterium | reverse complement strand
TAAGAACTACCGTCGACGCGCCTGCTGCCATATGCAAGCTAAGGCGATAGTTCGCGGGAGTTTTCCCGTGCGACTTGCACGAGATTTCCTTTCCTCCCCATGGGCCCCCACCTTATAGATGAGGGTTTAATGGGGAGGAAAATCCCATTAATGTTTGGAATTGGCTCATAAGAGCCGCTAATCTTTTGCTCCGGTGCACTTTGGAACAAAAGTTCACATTCCGGGGATAAGCGCTTCCAATTCGCTAGGCGAAAGGACGTCTGAAGCGCACACTCTCGGAAAGTGAAGATGTGATTCCTCACATTATTATATTCTAACAAAGAACGAACTTCTTATATAACTTAATTTTCCACAGCTTTCTATTCTCCCTCGGGCAGATCTTTTGGCTCTTCACCCGGATCTGCTGAGGTTTCTTCACCCGGCTCTTCAAGGTCTTCGGTATCATTTTCACACCTGTTCAAAAGTTCAAAAGCATTCACCATGTTAAGCCAGCCACCCTCTTCAAGAAGTTCATCTGCCTCCTCGAGCAGTTTTTCATCTCCGCATGAGGCATATAGCTCTTCTACCCTGTCTTCAAGGGCCTGGGCGGGATCTTCTGTGCTTACTATGTTTGTCCACGCATCCACGCTTTCCTGGGCCTGAGCGAGCTTTTGTTCTACCATTTGTTCATCACCTGATTCTTTTGCTTTTTCTATATCTTTTTTGTAATTTTCAATGCTTTGGGCAACCACTTCTGCCTCCTCCTTTTCAAGCTTTGTGGAAGCAATTTTCATAACGTTTCCACTCTTTTGTTCTACCTGTTCAAGCTTTTGAGCGTATAAATTCTCGTTAATTTCTCCCCCATTCTGGGATACTATTGCGGTACCTACCATGAGCACAAAAATAACTGCGGTAAACGCCATAGCCCACTTTGGCTGAGCTAAAGTTCTTTCAAACCAGGAGTGCTTATGGCCTGCAACTGACGGCTGGTCAGCTGCTGTATTTTCAATATGAGTTAAAAGGTTTTGGCGCGCGGAAGAGGCCCAATCTTCATTGGGCTTTACGTTTTTGAGTTGCTCTAAATTTTTTATTATGTCTTGTTCGCGCATATAAATAAGTGTTTTGTCCTACACTTATTATAACGAGATACACCCAAATCTGTTACATCCTATCCTTTAAAAATAAAGGTTTCATGAAGAATCCTGCTTTTCCATCTTTTCCCTGAGTTCTTTTAGGCCGCGTGAGATGCCCACACGCACCGCTACCTCGGTTTTTCCTGTAATTTGGGCTATTTCTGTATTTGAAAACTCCTCAATGTAGCGTAGAGTAATTAACTCGGCATTTTGACTATCCATATCCTGCAGGCATTTCTGGACAAGTTTCATGTTTGTCCGAATGTCCAGATTATCCTCAATGTCCGAATTCTCCCCTTTGTCCAGATATTCTAAAACTTCATCTTCCTCTACATTAAATTCACGCCTGACTTTGGCGCTCTTGTAGTGATCTGCCACTAAATTACGAGCTGTTTTATAAAGGTAGGCGCGAGGATTTTTTGGATATTTATCTAAATTACGGCTTAAATAATCCCAAGCGCGTGTATATGTTTCTGCCGCTAAGTCCTGGGCTATGTCGAGGGTCGGCACCTTAAACCTTATAAAACGATAAATGCCAGCGTGATGCTGGTCATATAATTTAATAAACTCAATTTTTAGTTCTTTTATACTCTCCATTATTTATCAAGCGAGGTAGTAGCGGGCACCGTTTGTCTTTCCTTCTTTTTGGACAATTTCCTTTTTTATTAGCTTGTCCAAATCACGGCGAATGGTGCGCGTGCTTACATTTTCTACTACATCTGCCAGGTCTGCTGCCTGAACCTTACCATTTTGTTTTAAGTGTTCTATTATTGTTTGCTGCCGGGCTGAAATGCCTCTCTTGCTACTGCCGGCTCCCCCGGTTGATGCCAAAGTGGCATCTGACTGGCTGCCAAGGCCTCTTGAGGCGCCCTTGGTGTTATTTGCGGAACCATTTTGCTGGGCATAAAGGGCACTGCTGTTTTTTGAGGGTTCTTGCGCCTTATTATTTGATGACGAATCTGCCTCCTTATTCTTACGAAGGTTAACCTCATATGATGCCTCGCGCATTTGGGGAATTTTTTCCACCTGCTCGGGCATCTCTATAGAATTGCGCAACTTAAAAAGCTCGTGCTTTAACACGGCAAAATTAGTCCTGTTTACCCAGTTTTGGTGCTGGGCTACTTCACAATAGTGCACGAGGGTTTGTACGGAATTTACAAACTTTTTATAGCGATCAGGTTCACTGCCCTGGTATATATGTTCTAAGTGCGAAAGAACATTAACTGCCTCTTCGCGCATTTTGAGGCGCAGGGAATCATCCCGCGGGAATTTATCTGTAATTCTATATACGGCTAAAACAAGCGCGTACATATATTCACGCTTATTTTGCAAGTCCGGATTATTTTCCTCGTTTATATCCACAACCATATTACCTTTTATAATAAACAAAAAAGCTTGCTGACACAAGGTTGCTTTGTCCAAAAGTTATGGCCAAATAATTACATAAAAGAACACAAGAAACAAATAGATTTCAAATTCAAAACTTCAAAATAAAATCCCTAACGGGATTTATTTATTATAGCGGATAAAATATTTCTTAATTCCACCGCTTTTAAATTTTATTAAGTAATAAATTACTTAATTTATTGGTACTCCGGTACTGTAGTAGTTATATTCTTTTTGGTTTACCTCATATATCTGGTTCCAGTTATAACCGCGGGCCTCAAATTGAGAGGGGGTTATATTAAGCCACTGTTTTTGAGTGTGGCCTGTATTGAGCTCATACACCCTATAGTCCCCTATAAATTTAATAAGGCGGCTTTCCTGGTAATTATC
>JAWVZY010000066.1:0-2916 GCA_033721955.1 Candidatus Spechtbacterales bacterium | reverse complement strand
GCCTATCCAATTCAATATTTACAAGCTTGTCGGCATCTTTATTTTTTTCACGCGGCACGTGTGTAAAGTGTACATTTTTATATTCAAGGCGTAAATTATGAATTTTTACAAAAAGCGGAATTATATTTTCACTTTCAATTTTGTAATTATAATTTAATTGATTTACGGCAAGTTTTGAATCCATATAAACTTCTACCTCAAGCTCTTTTGTTTCTTTTTTGCCTACAAGCGCTTTTAATTTTTTAAGCGCAAAAATTACGGCCTCATATTCTGCCTCATTATTTGTTTTTTCGCCCAGATAATGCGAATAACCCTTATCAATTGGAGGGCCTATCACGACACCAAGGGCTGAAGGGCCCGGATTGCCCCTTGAACCCCCGTCTGTATAAATTTCTATTTTCTTAGCCATATAGATATTTTAAAATTAATCCTTTGGTTTTTTAGCGCGAACGAACACATAACGCCATTTATCCTCTTTTGCTAAATCATAATGATTTGCCCCCCAGGTCGTATTGATAAACTTCTTCTCTACGCCCCATGCTTTTATGAGTTGATATGGAATAATAGCCCAATTTTTAAATCTTTTAGTCATTGGTATGATTCTTTGTGTATTATTCTCTACCTGCGCTTCTATAAATCCGGCATTATTTAAAATATTCTTAAATTCTCCATGAATAAAGCTAGGCAAAGCATGCATAGAGGATCCCTCAATTATTTTTTGCATAACTTCTTTTGATTTTTTATCCCAATCATCAAATGGTTTTAAAGTATATTCTACCAAGAACAAAATACCACCTGGCTTTAATACTCTATAAAATTCTCTTAATGTTTCCCTATAGTCAGGCGAGTGAACAAGTGTTTCAAGGGTATATACAGCATCGAAATAATTATCAGGAAAACTTGTCCTGCTATAATCTCCTACTTCAAATTTTACATCTGTGCCTGCTTTTCTACTATTTAATTTTGCCTTTTTGATGCTTTCTTTCAGTAAATCTATTCCATACATCTCAAAACCATACTTTTTTGATAAATAAACAGCACTATCTCCCTCACCACAACCAGCGTCTAAGATTTTTGCCCCTCTTTGTAATTCTAATTTCTCAGCTACTTTATCTAACATTATATACTGTGCTTCGTTTATAGAAATATCTTCCTTGCCTTCAGGATAATAGCCGAAATGCCTAACTCCCTTTAATAAAAAGGAATAACCCCAACTGGACTCTTTGGTTCTGTAATAACTTTTTATATCTTCTATTTTCTTAGCCATATAGATATTTTAACATACTAACTAATCTATTTTTTGAAGCTCGTATAGCTCTCTATAAACGCCGTTTTTTATTTTTATAAGTTCGTCATGCGTGCCTGTTTCTACAACCCTGCCCTCATGTAAAACTATTATTTTGTCTGCTCTGCGCACAGTACTTAAGCGATGGGCAATAATTATAGTAGTTCTGCCTTCCATTAATTTTTCAAGCGACTTTGTAAGTTCGTGTTCTGTTTTTGCATCAAGGGCACTGGTAGGTTCATCTAAAATTAAAATTTTAGGATTGCGCAAAATCGCACGTGCAATTGCAATTCTTTGCTTCTGGCCTACAGATAACTTAACCCCTCTCTCGCCCACTTTACTTTTATATCCCTTGGGAAAGTTCTTAATAAAATTATGCGCCTTCGCTTCTTTTGCCGCTTGAATCACTTCTTCTTCTGTAGCGCTTGGATTTGCAAACTTTAAATTATTTAAAACAGTATCATTAAAAAGTAAAACCTCCTGGGGCACATATGCGGTATTTTTTCTTAAAAATTCAAGCTCAAGCTTTTTTACATTATAACCGTCCACCAAGACCCTTCCTTTTGAAGGCAGATAAAATCTTCCTATTAAATCTATAAGGGTGCTCTTGCCTACACCCGAGCGCCCCACCAAGGCCACTACCTCGCCCGGCTCAATTTTAAAACTTATATTCTCCAATAGCTTTTCCTCTCCGCTTTTGTAAGCAAAATGCACATTTTTAAACTCTATGGCACCCTTTAAATTATCTAATTTTACATGATTTTTGGGTATGTAATCTTCTTCAGGGTGTTTTAAGATGTTTTGTTCTGTTTCTGCTATTGTAACAACTCCGTTTTGCAAAGTTTCCCACTCATAGCCAAGTTGTATAAATGGACCAAAAAACATTGCTGCATAACCATTTAGAGCTATGAGCTCACCTATTGTCATTTCTCCTTTTAATATAAATAATACAGAAATTATAAATATGCCGAGTTGAGTTGTTATAACTATAAAACGCTGTGAAAAATCCATTTTACTCCACATTTTATCTCTTTCTATTTCTGCCCCTCCAAGTTTTTTCACATAAGCATGCTGAACCCGCTTTGTTGCAAACTTCTCAGCTGTAAATTGTTTTACTGACTGTATATTGCTCTTAACATCGTGAGCCATGCCCCACGCGCGCCTTCTTGCCCGAACCGTCTTTTCCATTAATTTACCGGCGGCGCTGTTTACCCTGGTTAAAAGAAATATATAAATAAAAACCCCTGCAAACAAAGGAATACTTGCTACAGGATTTATATAAAGAGCAAAAACAAAACCTATAATAATGCTTAAAAATTGAGGAGCAAGGCCAATGATAACCCTGCCCGTTATATTTCTTAACCACATGGCGGCCCAGCCCACTCCGTCCATTACAGAGCCCGATTTTTTCTCTTTATGATAGCTTACAGGCATGCGATACATATGGGCCAGCGCGTCAGATAAATAAGTGTACTGTAATTTTGTTGTAAATTTAAACTGACGAAGGCGCAATATCCAGTCACTGCTTATAGCAAATATCTGTACTAAGAGCCATAAAATAAGCCAAAACAACCCCCAGGAAATTATAATGCCTAAAATAGAAATACTTTTATCGGGATTTAGAATTGAAT
>JAWVZY010000065.1:0-2925 GCA_033721955.1 Candidatus Spechtbacterales bacterium | reverse complement strand
CGTTACCTTCATTTGCGGTGATGGTATGATTTTCTTTGGCATTGTTTTCTAAATATAAAATAAAGGGCGCCAGCAACGAATCCGGCACTCCACAAAAATAACTGATATCATTTTCTGTTAAAGCATCATAAAAATCTTTGCACGATAATTTTATACTAGTAATATCTTGATCCATACATTAAGCATCGGGGATTATTTTAAAAAATTCTTCAACGGGCGTGCAAATTTCTTCAACCTCAAAAGATCTGTTGCTTTCTAAGATAACTTTTGCGGCTTTCTGCATTGCAGGATATGACGCGCGCAATAAATGATTTGCATGAACTATTATATTTGCCCCCCACTCAGACAACTCTTCTTCGGTGGTTTTATTATAAGAGGTCGGTACCAACATAAGAGGTCTTCTGTTTTCAAATTTGTTGTAGAATTCGCAGAACTTTTTTACATCAGAACCATTCTTGTCTTTGGAATGTATCATGATGGCGCTTGCGCCTGCATCTATATAGGCCTTAGCCCTGGAAAGTGCATCTTTTTGATCCTTTCCCAATATAAAGCTTTCTATACGTGCTATTACCATGAATTCATCGTTAATGCGCGCCTCAAGCCCAGCTCTGATTTTTGAAACAAATACATCTATATCTTCTTGGCTGTGTTCGTTTTTATCTTTATGTAACGAGTTGCGCTTAAGACCGTTTTTATCTTCAATAACAACTGCGGATATTCCCAATCTTTCCAAGGCCTTAACGGTGTGTGCAAAATGTTTTGGGTGTCCACCTGTATCCCCGTCGACAAGTATGGGTTTTGTGGTGACATCTAAAATTTCATTTATGGTAGCTAATCTAGAAGTTTTATCTATTAATTCTATGTCTGGCTTGCCTTTAGCAGTAGAGTCAGTAAAACTACTTATCCAAAGAGCATCAAATTGTTCAATTTCTCCTGATTCATTTTTAATTTGAGTGTTCTCAGCAACTATTGCGCTAAGACCGTTATGAGCTTCTATAGCTCGCACAGTTTTTTTAGCATGCAGTAAGCGGTTAAGCTGGCTCAACCTCATATCAGGAGAAATTCCTACGGATTTTATTTTTTCGTGCATTTTTGTACTGGATATTCCTTCTGTGTATTTAGGCTCTACCAAAGATCCGCCCCATTCGCTGATAGCATCCAACACCTGCTGTCTTGTTTTCTCTTGGGTTCCGCTCTGCCAATCGGCTCCGTGCACCACGTAATCCGGTTTTAATTTTAGTAGGTTTGGGCGGTAATCAAGTGTTGTTTGCGGGATAACATTGCTAACACCTTTTATATTATTTACAACCTCAAAACGCTGATCATAACTCATTAGAGGTAACCGCTTGTAACTTGCAACGGCCTCGTCAGTTAACAAACCCACCACAACTTCTCCAAGTTTTTGGCCCTCTTTAATAATGTTCAAGTGCCCCGGATGCAGAATATCCGCGCACATTCCTATGTAAACTATTTTTTTCTTATCCTTATTCATCAGAGATTATCTTACCACAAAAAATTTATTATTCGAACTTAACGAAATGAAAAACTTGTGGCACAAATTTTTCATTTTTGCATCTGGACTCCTTTACTGTATTGCGTCATTAATGTTGTTGATGGAAATTAAAGAACCAAAACAAATCAGCATGCGAGTTAATTCAAACGAACTTAAAACCGCTTCGCATTATTGCCTTTACGCCAGAAAATCAAGCGAATCAGATGAAAGGCAGGCCTTGTCGATAGAAGCGCAAGTAAAAGAAATGCTGGATATGGCAAGACGCGATGGCTTAAATATCACAGATATACGCCGGGAAAGCCACTCAGCAAAAGCTACCGGGCAAAGACCGGTTTTTAATAAAATGCTTGAAGATATCCGAACCGGTGTCTTTGATGGCATTATCGCATGGGCGCCGGACAGATTAAGCCGCAACGCCGGCGACCTTGGCGCTATCGTTGATCTAATAGACCAAAAGAAACTAATAGAAATTAGAACTTTCGGGCAGAAGTTTGCAGATAACCCCAATGAAAAGTTTCTTTTGATGATACTTGGCGCGCAAGGCAAGCTTGAAAACGACCAAAAGGGTGTGAATGTAAAGCGGGGGCTTAGAGCAAGGTGTGAGCAGGGTCTTTGGCCCGCCTCTCCTCCTACGGGTTATTTAAGGCATCCCAGCAGGGAGAAAAACTGCCATATGATACAAGATCCAAAACGCGCGCTTACAATAAAGCAAATGTTTGAAAAAGTAGCTTATGATAACTGGATCGGACGCAATGTATACAGATGGCTTAAAAACGAGTTGGATTTTAAAACTGTAAATAACAAGCACCTTAGCGTAAGCAATGTATATACTATATTAAAAAATCATTTCTATTACGGCACATTTGAATACCCAAAAGAAAGCGGTAATTGGTATAAGGGGGCGCATGAGCCGATAATTACAAAAGAACTGTTTGATAAGGTACAAGAAACTCTTGTCGGCAGTTTTGTTAGAAAAACAGAAAGCAAGGAATTTGCATTTACCCGTCTTATGAAGTGCGGAAAATGTGGCAGCGGTATAACCGCAGAAGAAAAATTTAAGAAATTAAAGAACGGCAGCGTAAACAGGCATGTATATTATGTATGCACTAAAAGCAGGGATATAAACTGCAAAGGAACACGTATAAATGAAAAGGATCTGCTTCGGGAATTAATACAGGTTGTGGATATAATGAGGTTAGATGATCTGGGGGTACGGGAGAGAATAGAGAGGGAGCTTAAAAGATACAATAAATTTAGAACTTCGGTACTCGGCGTTAAAAGAGAAAAACAGGAAATAAGCGATCTGGATATTAGAAACTACGCTAAATATATTCTAAAAGAAGGCACGATACTGGATAAACGCGAATTGCTTGTAAATTTAGAGAACAGATTGATATTGGAAAACAAAGAGT
>JAWVZY010000064.1:0-3006 GCA_033721955.1 Candidatus Spechtbacterales bacterium | reverse complement strand
GTTCTCCAAATTTTTCTGCCATTATTGTATGGTTTTTATCTATATAGAATTTCCTTCAATTTTTCAACTTTATTCCCTTGAAATTGCTTTAGTCTGCTTGACATGCCATAACGTCTAACCTGCTCTATATGTGTTTCATTAGATTTATTCTCTTTAAGTTTTTCCCACTCCTCCTCTAGCTCTGTAGTGCGCTTCTGTACATACTGATCAAAATCTTCAGGGGTTGGTAATTTTTCCAATATTTCCTCCATTAATTCCGGCCAGGCTCTAACATGAAAACCGCCTCTTTGCACCCACCTGCCAGTATCCTCTTTTGTAAGATCGTTGATCATGGCCTCATATAAGTTTTGCAAATTTTGAAGATATATTTGTTCTGTTTTTTCTGCCAATCCCTTGTACTCCCCATAACGGCTAGGAAGTTCCTTTTTATCCGATATTTGTTCGCGATTTTCTTTATTGTTTTCCCTATCGGGAATATTGCTCTCTTCCTCTTTTAGAAGATCCTGAACCTTAAAACGCAACTCATATGTGCGAGTTATAAAACCATCTTCTCTCTCACCCCTGCGCACCTTATCTATGAGCTCTTTTATATACTCAGGCTTATATACAAATCCGTCACTGCCTTTAATATCGCCAATTTCATCAATGGCATCGTAAAGCTCTTTAAAATTTTCTGCCCCTGCTATAAGCTCCTCGGGTGATATTTCTTTTTTTTCAATAGATGCTTCTTCTTTTTCTGCCGAGGCATCCACCGAAACATTCTCCTCCTCGGGCGCACCCGCCTCTCCATAGTTTTGTGGCAATCCTTCTGGTCCCATAATTTTGTTATTTAATTAATTATTATTGTGAAAAATATTTACTTTTTAAAAATTCGCCAAAATCTTTCATTTCTTTTTGATAAAGCTTAAGTTTTTCACTTCTCTCCTCCGGGGGAAGTATTTCTGTAATTTCTGCACCAAAACTCTGAACTCGAAAACCTCCAAATGCACCTATGCTTTCAAAAATAAGGCGTGCATCAAAGGGAGTTTCCCGCCCGCTATAAAATTCTTCAAGAAAGTCAAGCATTTTGCTTTGTTGTTCAAGATTTTCGGCCTTCCATTCGTTGTCTAACTGTTCTTTTTCCTCTCCTTCGGCCTCTTTCCATCCTTCGGGTTCAGGCGCGTAAACTTCTATCCATGGATATGAAAAACCCCACTGCTCTTCTCCCTCTTCAGCAATATGACCCTCACAGGAGCCGAAAGTGGTAAATCCATGAACTAAAAAGGCGGCAACGGGCTCTTTTATATTTTCATCTATCCCCTTACCAAGCTTATCTGTAATTTGTTCAACGTGAGTTAAATTTTTTTTCCAGGCAATTTCCTTTTCAGATTTAACTGCTTCTTTTTGTTCGCGCGCCTGCTCTTCAGGATTTAAGCCCGGTTGTTCTAATCCCATAAGATTATCTTAACCTATTTTTATAATTTTCAACAATCCGCTCATACAAGGCAGGATCTGTTCTTTTTATCTCTTGCGCCCATTTTTTTACGGTCTCAATTTCTTCCTGCCAGTTATCGCGCGAAAGAAAAAACTGAACAAAGGCCGCAAAATCTTCTTCTTTAATCTCCTCGGGTAATTCATCGCTATATACCATTTCTTTTAACTTCTCCCCGTAAGGCACCTCTTTGGTAGCCTCCTCATATGCATCTATCGCACTTTGAGGATATCCCGATAAGGCGCCCAGTGTGTCCGGCGTTTTTATATGGTCTGCATTTTCCCACTGTTCTGCTGATTCTTTATCTCGCCCAATATATATCCAAACTTTATCATAACCGGCGTATGTCCGCGTAACCTCACCCTCGGGCACTTCCTCTGCTGCTTCTTGCTGTTCCCTCTCGCCCTCTTTTATATAAAGGCCCATATCCTCAATAGTTTGTTTAAGTTTATTTAGTTCTTCATCTGCAAGGTGTTTTTCCTCCTCTCCCGGCTTCCAGCTATAGCCGTATTCAAACCCCGTAGCCTGTTTCAGGCCTCGCCATATCAGCAAGATATCTGTTTTATCATTATCACTTAAAAGTTCTAATTCCTCCAATTTATCTATACCCTCTTCAGCATATTCTTTTATTGTGTCCTCCCCTTTATCGTTAACTTCCTCAATCTCCGCCTCATGCTCTTTTTTAAATTGTTCGAAATTTTCAGGTCCCATGTTTTTTTATTAGTTAATTTTATACTCTTGTTATACATTATAATGAATTTACAAACTCCTCAAGCTCGTCCAAATTCTCATCCAGCTCCCCTATTTTACGAAAAATGCCTTTACCGAATGTACGGTCTATGGTGCGGCCCAAAGGCAAAATATTTCCCGTTATCATTCCTTTTTCAAAGAGTTCAAAAACCTCCTCCCTACTTTCAAATTTATCTTCATTTCTTTCATAAAGCTTGTCTATCAAGGTGTTTAGTATTTTTCGTGGCCGCTGATAAGTAAATTCATGCGTGCGCAACCAAGGGCCTTTCTCGTCCTCTCCTTCATAAACATAGAAGGTTTCGTCGTTAAATAGCGGTTCTCCGCTATCATCTTTCGTGCCAGAGCTTTCCTGCATAATCTTAGATGAATCCTCTACCTCATTCTTAAAAACAGGGTTATCTAGGAGTTGTTTTAAATATTTCTTAGCAAGCTCTTCTGTAAGCGCCTCGTAAAAATTGGCAAAATATATCACCTCTCCATCTCTTGAATGAACAACGATACCATCGCGGTATTGCCTTAATTTTGGATTTTCTTCTCCAATAACTTGTATAGCTTGATAAGCTTTAGCATGCAATATCTCGTGCAATAATTTTTTTGCAAAATATATTTTCATTTCTGAATCATCTTCAACAAGAATACCTTGCCCTGAAGGACTGTAAACCCCATCACCGCCATTATCTTCGCCAAAAATATTTACCCACTCGTTTTCAGGCAATATATGAATGTTTTTAGCGGGTATATCAAAATCCGCCAAACCATATTTATTACGCAATTCGTTTGTAACT
>JAWVZY010000063.1:0-3087 GCA_033721955.1 Candidatus Spechtbacterales bacterium | reverse complement strand
TGTTAAGTCAGATATTTTTTTAAGTAAGTTTGGGTTAACCCTTCTTTTATTATTTTCTATATATCCTACAAATGACCCGCTTATACCCAGTTTTTTACCAAATTGCTTTTGGGACATTTCCATTTTTTCCCGTAGCTTTTTGACCTTTTTTCCTATTTTTGCGTTTGAATCCATATTTTTATTTTCATCAAATTTTAAACATTACATTAATATAATTATATCAATAAAAACCGTTATTTGTCATCAACCATGTTATAATAAATTTGAATTGTTATCTATTATTTAATAAAAATTAAAAACATGAATAAAAAAACCATATTACATATTGACTCAGACATTAAAGTGCTTGGTGCAATAAAAAAGATTTTAGAGAAAGAGGGATATGAGGTTATCAGCATAGCTAATTCAGCGGATGCGGTCGATATTTTAAAAGATAAAGATTTTGATCTGACTATATTAGATATCATGATGCCTGATATGGCCGGATGGCATACCTTCCATCAGCTTAGCAAAACAAAGCCGGATTCTAAGGTTGCGTTTTTAACTAATCTTGAGCTTTCATCGCAAAGAAGAGATGCCCTAGAAAAGGCAGGGGTTAAAGAATATTTCACAAAGCCTATAAATATCAAGGATTTTGCCAATCGCATAAATAAACTTTTTAAAGAGTAGAGAGAAAAAATAAAAAATAAAAACGCGCCCTTTTGGGCGCGTTTTGGTTATACATAGCAGTGCAACTATTGACATTATACCCCTGGGGGGTATAATGTCAATATGAAAGAAGAAATAAAAAAACAGGCGACCAATCGCCTAAAGAGAATTGAGGGCCAGATTAGAGGCCTGCAAAAAATGGTGGAAGATGAAAAATATTGTGTTGATATAATTACCCAGTCCTCTGCTATAAAAGAAGCGCTTACAGGTGTTGAGAGTTTGCTTTTAGAAAACCATCTCTCTACCCATGTAGCCGAGCAAATGAAAAGCGGAAAAACAAAAAAAGCAACTGAAGAAGTTTTAAAAATATATAAATTATCACGAAAAAAATAGTATGCCTGTCTATATTTGCCCTATGCACCCCAAGGTTACTAAGGATTCCCCCGGAAAATGCAGCAAGTGCGGCATGGACCTTGTTAAAGAGGGCTCGGATCAAAATTCCGGGCACCAGGATCATTCAAGCCATCATGCTCATATGGTAGCTGATTTTAGACGCCGGTTTTGGGTATCCTTGATTTTATCTGTGCCCGTGCTTTTGCTGGCACCATCTATACAGGACTTTTTAAATATAGATTTTTCTTTTGAAAGCAGTAACCATGTTGCTCTTTTTATAGCAACTATAATTTATTTATACGGAGGTAAGCCGTTTTTGACAGGCCTCTGGGATGAGCTAAGAGATAAAAAACCGGGCATGATGACACTTGTAGCTGTTGGAATTTCCACCGCTTACTTTTATAGCGCGGCTGTTGTTTTTGGACTTGAGGGGAAACAGTTGCTTTGGGAGCTTGTAACCTTGGTAGATGTAATGCTTTTGGGCCATTGGCTGGAGATGCGCTCTGTTATGGGTGCGAGCCGAGCCCTTGAAGAACTTGCAAAATTACTACCCTCAACAGCGCACAGAATAAAAGAAGGAGGAGAGACTGAAGATGTAGCAATAGACGAACTTAGCGTAGGTGACAATGTTTTAGTAAAGCCCGGAGAGAAGATTCCTGTAGACGGTGTTGTTATAGAAGGTATTTCAAGCGTGAATGAAAGCATGCTAACCGGAGAGACAAAACCCGTTGAAAAAGAAAAAGACAGCAAGGTTATAGCCGGTGCCGTAAATGGTGATGGCTCTTTGGTTGTTGAAATTGAAAAAACAGGTAAAGACACTTACCTTTCCCAAATATCCGATCTTGTATCTGCAGCCCAGGAACAAAAAAGCAAAACGCAAAATTTGGCAAATCGCGCTGCTGTGTGGCTTACGGTTGTAGCACTTGGCGGAGGAATTATAACTCTTTTCTCATGGTTGCTTTTGACATCTCAGGATTTTGGTTTTGCCCTGGAGCGCACTATAGCTGTAATTGTTATTGCTTGTCCGCATGCTCTCGGCCTAGCCATACCTCTTGTTGTTATGTTTTCAACGGGGCTTGCCGCAAAAAACGGGCTTTTGATACGCGACCGCACTTCATTTGAAAAAGCGCGCGATATAACAGCTATTATCTTAGATAAAACAGGAACTTTAACCCGAGGGGAGTTTAAGGTTTCAGATATTGAAAGCTTCGGCGAATTATCTGCCGAGGATATACTTGTGTATGCCGCGTCGGTTGATGCCAATTCAGCGCACCCTATTTCAAAAGCAATTGTAAGCGCCTCCGGCCGCACTAAGGGCGTTAAGGATTTTGAACAAATATCGGGCAAGGGGGCAAAGGGCATGGTTGAGGGCAGGGAAATCAAGGTGCTTAGTTTAAAGGCGGCAGAGGAAGCAGATTCATCTGTATCGGAAAATAAAAAAGTAAAAGAAATTTCAGATCAGGGCAAAACTTTAACTGTTGTATTTATTGAGGGTAAAGCAGAGGGAATTATAGCTTTAGACGATGTTATTCGGAAAAGCTCAAAGGAGACTGTATCTCAGCTAAAAAATATGGGAATCAAAACAATTATGCTTACAGGCGACAACAAAGCTGTAGCTGAGAGAGTGGCAAAGGAAGTTGGTGTAGACGATTATTTTGCCGAAGTCTTGCCCGAGGAAAAATCTAAAAAGGTAAAAGAAGTGCAGGAGGAGGGGCATATAGTAGCTATGGTAGGGGATGGCGTAAATGACGCGCCTGCTTTGGCACAATCCGATGTAGGAATTGCAATAGGTGCCGGAACTGATGTTGCGATTGAGGCAGGTGATATAGTCCTGGTAAAGAACGACCCCGCGGATATAGTAAAGGTGATATCTCTCGCGAAAAAGACGTATGGTAAAATGGTGCAGAATCTTTGGTGGGCTGCGGGATATAATATTTTTGCACTTCCTCTGGCTGCAGGTGCGCTGTACTGGGCGGGAGTTGTATTGAGCCCTGCCTTTGGAGCGGTTCTTATGTCGCTTAGCACCGTTATAGTAGCGTTTAATGC
>JAWVZY010000062.1:0-3115 GCA_033721955.1 Candidatus Spechtbacterales bacterium | reverse complement strand
GCACCATCGGTGGAACAAACTCCTCTATGGGGTGGCTCACAAAAATATCTGCAAGTTTAACATTCTGCCATATAAACTCCCAGGTATTGTTCTGCTGAGGTTCGCTCAGCAAACTTGTGTCTATTTGTATATGTGAGCGATAAATTATTTTGGCATCAGGGTTAACTTTTTTAATATAGGGTATCATGCCTGAGGGCTGAGGATCGTCTATAACTATGGTTGTCGCCCATTTAAATACATCATTAAAAGACCGGGCGTTTTTAGTTGACCAGTCAAGAAAAGCCTTTTTTTCTTTATCTGTTAATACTTCCTTATCGGGAGCTACACCCTGTAAGATATTGTGGAATTTCTTTTTAGTTATTTGAAATATCTCAGGGTTTTCATTTCCCATTACATACCACTTGACATCCACTCCAAGCTGACTATAGAGCCTTATAAGCGAATGGCGCATAAGGGCCACGCCACCACCCCTTGGAGTAGAACTGAAAAAAGCAACGCGCTCTCCCCTTTTTTTGGTTTTCTCGGCCAAGTCAATAAGCGTATTGTAGTCTTGAGCATCTATAGTTTTTTTATAATCTACGGGACGCACAAGGTGAGAACATATAACTCTTCTGTTATTATCAAATTTTATATCTACTATGTTGTCCTCCAAAAATTGTTTTTTAGCCTCTGAGGCAAGTTTTTTCGCTTTTGATTTTTCTGAAATGCCGGATACCTTAAAGGAAAAAGGCACTATATCATCTTCAAGCCATAATTTAGAGAAAAACTCATCTAGGGTCTCTGTATTTATATTTTCGCTTTTATTCATTATTCCCGCAGCTATAAACTTTACGTTCTTTTTGTGCGCGAAATCCCGTATAGTCTCTAAAATAGCGGGTAAGATATCTTGCTCGCGTATAATAAGGGTTTCCATACCCCCATTGGCCTTATCAAATACCGCAATAGTGCATGAGCCAGTATCAATAAAAATACCCAAATATAACGGGTTCTTTTTGGGTATTTCATAATATATCTCTTGTTTTTCCTTGTGTAGCTGTTTTGCCTCTATCATATGTATATTGTATAAATTTATTTCTGTATGCGCAACTGCGCAAAATGTTAGTTTACTACAACATTTTCTGTTTCCCGGGGCTTTAATTTAAATACTTGCCAATAGCATAGATTGTGCTCGCTATTATAAATGCAGGAATAACCCAATCAACAAAATTAAGGTACAGGTGAGCTTGTCCGGGGGCAATAAAGCGCCATAAAATAAACTCAAAAATAAACAGGCTTGCCATTGCGGCAGCCATAACAGCAAAGGAGCTTAAGGGCTGTGAAGAAAGCTTAAAATATAAAAAGAATATAGCTCCAAATAAAATAGCGTCTGCCAAATAATGAAACGCTATAAATGTGCCTCTGGAAAGGCCTCTTGCAAGAATAAATAAACCGAGAGCTGTTATCCAGCCTGTAAATGTAGCCAGAAAAACTATTAAGTATTGCATAATTAAAGTTCTGAAGCTATATAAATGAATCAAGTTATCTACCTGCCAACCGGAACCGGCCTATCTTCACCACCGTATAGCTCGGGGTCGATTTCACGCTCAAAGCACTCTCTGCCTGCATCGTGAGCCCAGCTTTGGCTCATCTCACCTTTAGGAAAAGGGGCGCGCGGAGATACCTCGGATTCCATATTTTCACTCTCGGCATCAAATGTAGCGCAAAGCTCAAAACTTAAATCGCCAAGAACGTTATATTCGTAGCTTTCTCCTGTTTTTGGATCAGAAGGAACCCTATAGCCCGATATAGGATCTTCAAGCTCAGATAGTTAGTTGGGCAACCTGTCTTTTTGCTGCCAAAAGTTAACTACTTGCCATTGTATGGAGTTTAGATCATTAATACGTCTCTCATCAAAGCGACGGAGGCGTTCTTCCTGGGGTGAACCTGCAACAACAAAGCCTGCAACCAAAATTATACCTACAAGGCCTATGATAATTTGCTCCATTAGCTTCATTAATTTATTTTTGTTCGCTCTCTCTCCTTTTAACTGCCAAAGATAATATCTAAATACGGCGCCCGCTATCAGAAGAACCACTAACACCTTTAAAATAAATCTGCCTGTAAGTTCACCTTGCAAATAGCCGTTAACTAAGGCGATAAGATCTCCTATTATCAAAAGTCCTGCCGCAAATAATGTGAAGGACAAAAGCCATTTTCTTATTTTAAGTTCTGCTTTTTTAGGATATTCTTTTATTTCCTTTTTTATGTATCTGCTGACCCATACAAAAACCGGAAAGACAATAACGAGCATCGCCAGAGAAAAGCGAAGGCCCGAGCGCGTTACGCTGCGATAATTATTGAGAGCGTCAGGAAGATATATATTTATAAATTGAAAAAGCAAGGTGCCAACTGAGATAGCGCTCATATAGAGAGTTGCCATTCTTAAAAGCTCAAGAAATACATCTCGGGGACCTGTCTCAACAGATCCGTCGTGAGATGCGTTTGTTTTGTTTTGTTTTGTATTTTCCATATTAAACTTTGAGATATCGGCGCACAGCCATCCATGAGGATATCATGCCAAGCGCCACGCCTGCACCCACTATAAGGGCCACAAATGTCCAGGTGTTTGCTATAAGATACCCGTATAGATCAATGTCGGCAAAAATAAGAGAAAGGCGTGAATTCATAAATTTAGTGCCCCCAAAGTATGCTCCAAGCACTATAAGACCTGAGAGCAAACCATAAAGAGCTCCTGTTATTACAAAAGGGGTGCGCACAAACCAGTTGCTTCCTCCGACCAACTTCATAATATGTATCTCGTCACGCGCGGTAAAGATAGCAAGCCGTATTGTGTTGAATGTCACAAATATAACAAGAGCAGTTAAAACTATAGTGAAGATGAGTCCCGCCCTGTTCATGTTGTCTGATATCTGGCTTATACTGTTTATAACCTTCTCGTTTTCACGGAAGTTAATATCGTCTATAAATTCGCTCGCGGCTGAAGCTTCAAGCGATTCAACTATGGCGGCAAATTGATCGGGATCATGTACCTTTATATTAATGGAAGCCTGAAGAGGGTTATTGTCCAGCTCATCAAGTGATTGTATGAGCACCTCGTTTGCGGAGTGTTTTTGAG
>JAWVZY010000061.1:0-3150 GCA_033721955.1 Candidatus Spechtbacterales bacterium | reverse complement strand
GTAGTAGAGTGGCTTATGGTCATCTTTGTTCCGCTTTTCTTTGTAAAAGTCGGGATGCTTGTAGATGTGACCATACTAACACTGAGCGTTTTGCTTGTTGGCGGTCTTATAAGTATTGTAGCCATTGCAAGTAAATATGTAGCGGGCTATGCAGCCCGGGGAATGGATCATGCCATCATTGGATGGAGTATGGTTCCCCGAGGTGAAGTAGGCCTTGTATTTGCCGCTATCGGCGCCGGACTTGGCGTATTTCACAGTGAAGAAGTAGCTATAATACTAACTATGGTTATTATCACAACATTTGTTGCTCCTTATGGTCTACGCTGGGCAGCGAAAAAGAAGAGGGCTAGCACAAATAATTAGTTGTTTATACAAAGCTCAAATGCCTAAATTGGCGTTGGGCTTTTTTATTTGGTATAATATTAGCAATATTAAATTTGAACTCAGCTGACAATGCAACAATTCCTGGCAAACCTAAATTATCTGGCCGACACAATGGAGCTTGGCGAAAATATCTATCTTACAGATATTTTAGATATTATAATAATCGCTATTTTGATTTATGTGGCGCTTTTTTTCTTAAAACAAACCCGCTCGCTTTTGGCTTTCATTGGAGTTGGAGTTTTACTCGGCCTCTATGTTATAGCCAAATTCTTTGGCCTTTTTTTAACCTCAATCGCGCTACAATCATTCTTTAGTGTTTTTCTTATAATTTTAGCTGTGGTATTCCAGGAAGAATTAAGGCGGTTTTTTGAGCTTATCGCAGCCCTCAGCACGCGCCAGGCAAAAGAACGTCCTCTTACTTCTTCCTCTGCGGGAGTGGCAGCACTTGCCCAAGCGGTATCCTACCTTTCAGGAGAAAAAGAAGGAGCACTTATTGTAATACGAGGACAGGAAAATTTAGACCGCCACTTAGAAGGCGGGGAAACAGCTGATGCTATAATATCTGAGCAACTACTGGAAAGCTTATTTGATCCAAGCTCAGGAGGACATGATGGAGCAATTATTATACATAAAAATCGTATAACGAGATTCGGAGTTCACCTGCCATTATCTAAAAACTTTAACCAAATAAAAAAACGCGGAACCCGTCACAGCGCGGGAATAGGCATAACTGAAGTTTCTGACGCCCTTTCTATAATTGTATCTGAAGAAACAGGAGCTATCTCAATAGCTAAAAACGGAAAAATTAAAGCAATAAGCGATGCTGAAGACCTGCAACAGGAAATAAATAAATTCCTAAAAGATAAGTTCCCCGAAAACCCACCCTCTATATGGGAAAATCTTGTTAAGAAAAACTCGGGAATAAAGCTTACAGCTATGGGACTTGCTGCTTTTATATGGTTCTTTTCTGTATTTCAAGCGGAAGTTATACAAAGAGATTTTCTTATACCCGTAACATATGTAAACGTTGCCGAAGATATGATAATACAGGATTATACGCCAAAGGAAGTCAGTATTACCCTGGCTAGCCGGGAAACCACAGGATTTGATAAGCTGGCAGCAGAAGAAATAACACTTACAATAAACGGCGATCTGCTCAAAGACGGAGTAAATAGAATTGAATTAAAAGAAGAATATATAGGAAGACCTTTTTATGTATCTGTAATAGATATAACTCCAGAAACTCTCAGAATAAATGCCAAAGAATATCAGATAGCTAATAATATTGCGATTGAAGCCGATACAAAAGGAAATTTGCCCGAAGAACTAACAATAGATAAAATAAGCTTAACACCATCTACGCTAAATATATTAGTGCCTGAAGGCCAAAAAATACCTGAACAAATACTTACAGAACCAATAGATCTATCAGAGATAACAGAGACAACAACGCTTTCATTAAAACCCACCCTGCCCTCGGGCATGCGGCTTAAAAAACAATCTGACGTTACTATAACTGTAACAATAAGTGTAAATAAAAAATAAAAACCCGGTTCATAAGCCGGGTTTTGAAAAACTTAGATAAGCCAGTTATCATGCAACTGTTTTATATCTTTTTCCTATGCTTCTTCATCGGTGTCAAAAAGATCCTCATAGGACCATTCATCGGGCAACCTGCCAAAACTCTCCAAGAAAGATACAATACCATTAAATCCCCTCAAGAACCACTTAAGCGGGTTGAGCGTAAAATTTCTCATCCTAAACCTCCTTTTCAGAAATTAGATGGCGCACGCCACCTATTGGATTTTCTACATCACCCCAGTATCTGGGAATGATGTGCTCATGCAAATGCGATATGCTTCGCCCTGCCGCCTCGCCCTCATTCACACCTATTGTGTAACCATCGGGCTTGCGATCTCCTGTCTTCCAGTTCCAAATAGCTTGTCTGCACATTGCCGCAGATCTTCTATCGGGAAAGTTATCTAAAATTCCCAAGTATACTTTTGCCATATCTATGGATTCAATCAATTCAACCGCGTGCTTTCTGGCATCACGCAAAACCATGGACTCGTGTGATGTGAGTTCAAATAATGAGACAACATGGCGCTTGGGTATTATTAAAATATGGCCGGGGCTTACAGGGTATCTGTCAAATCTCCAATAAAAATGCTGGTTTTCGCCCGCAACCTCTGTATGGTCTTTATATATATCGCAAAAAATACAGCTATCAGCTTCAAACATCCTGGCCTCCTCTCTATAATTCAAATAACTAAACAAAAGATATCACAATAAAACACGCCAGTAAAGTAAAAACCCGCCTTATTTTGACGGGTCTTTGTCTTTGGAGCTGTGGCATTTATTTGTATGATCCTGCAACATTACTACATATTCCCCGCAAACCGAACATTTAGCAGAGCAACAATTACTAATATGAAAAACGTCTTCCCCTCTATGGCATGAGCAGTGACATTTATGAAAACAGCGAATCATTTTGAGCCTCCTCGATAAGTTCTAATTTCAGATTAACAGATAAATAACTTAATGCAAAATAAATTTATCCACTTTTAAGTAATTAAAAATACCGGGATGATCATCCCGGTATTTTTAATTTGCAGGGGCGCCCGGATTCGAACCGGGAACACTCGGTTTTGGAGACCGATGCTCTGCCGATTGGAGCTACGCCCCTCTATAAACAAAAACTACGTAGTTAACTACGTAGTTAACTACGTAGTTTCTATCCTTTCTTTTTGGTTTCTTTGTGTTCTG
>JAWVZY010000060.1:0-3217 GCA_033721955.1 Candidatus Spechtbacterales bacterium | reverse complement strand
CAAGAGGGGAGCTTTCCACAAAATGCGCGAGGAAGCAACAGCTTAGAAATGCTATAATGCGTATAAGAGGATATAATTAATTTTAAATAAATTTTATGGCTGAAGAAGCTACAAAAGAAGAAAAACTTCATAAGTGCGAAGTTTGCGGAAAAATGAAAAAGGAGTCCGAAGGCGTTTATATGCTGGAGGGTTCATCATTTTGCTGCAAAGATTGCGCTGAAAAAAACAAGGAGAAGCAAGAGGGAGAGGTTTGCGAATTTTGCTAGGTAGTTTCTTTATGAGCATGTAATGTGAATTTAGAAACAGCTTACCCCTCACCCTTCTTTTTTATTATAAAAGTTTTCATTTATGTTTTTATATAGAGCTTACATACTCTATATAAAATTTAATAAGCAATTTGCTAAACTCTATATCTTATTAGCAAAATTCACAAACCTCTCCTTCTTTGTCTTTTTTACCCTTATTTTTTTCGGCACAATCCTTGCAGCAAAATGAAGTACCCTCAAGCATATACACGCCCTCGGACTCCTTTTTCATCTTTCCGCAAATTTCACATTTGTGAAGTTTTTCTTTTGTAGCTTCTTCAGCCATAAAATTTATTTAAAATTAATTATATCCTCTTATACGCATTATAGCATTTCTAAGCTGTTGCTTCCTCGCGCATTTTGTGGAAAGCTCCCCTCTTGCGCATAATCCATTTTACAAACTCTATAAAGAGAAGGCGCATTATGCCCGAGCCCAAAGCAAGCGATATGCCCAGCAAATCAAGCGGAACAGTTCCCAGAAGTGTATTTAAAGAAGGGACGTATACTGAAGCGAACATAAGCCCTATTCCGACAATAACACCTATAAGCAAGTACTTATTGTTGAAAAATGAAGAGTGAAATATAGACTGATGAAGGCGTTTTATTGAAAATACGTAAATCAAAGTATCTGTAGCAACAGCTGCAAATATTACAGTTTGCACATATTGTTGAGGATAATCCGCCCACACAAGCCACAAGAAGAGACCCACAAGTATAAGGTTGCTGAGAATTCCCACAACACCTATTATGTACATTCCAAGCTTATTTAATATAGGTTCTTTGCGTTTAAAGGGTTTGCGGTCCATGATGTCTTCTTCTCCCGGTTCAAAGGCAAGCGCTGCCGAGGGAAAGCCACCCTCTACAAGATTAGCCCAAAGAATTTGTACCGCGGTAATAGGTAAAAATTCCATGCGGCCAATTAAGGCGGTTAAAATAAGCATTATCTCGGTAAAAGCATTGGAAATAACAAATATAGATACTTTACGTATGTTATCAAAGGCAATTCTGCCCTGCTTTATTGCTTCACTTATTGTAGTAAAGCTGTCGTTCATTAATACAAGGTCTGATGCCTCTTTTGTAACATCAGTTCCTGCCCCCAGGGCAACACCTATGTCCGCATTCTTTAAAGCCGGGGCGTCATTTACGCCATCACCCGTCATAGCAACCACCTCCTCGTTTAAGCGCAGTGCTTCTATTATCTGCATTTTGTGCCTGGGGCTTGCACGCGATATTATATCTACATCTTTTATTTTTTCGGCCAGTTCTTCTGCGCTCATTTTATCCAGCTCAGAGCCCTCCAATATTGCCTCCTCATTATTGCGAAAACCAAGCTCGCCCCCTATATAGCGGGCGGTAAGCTTATGGTCGCCCGTTATCATAATAATACGAATTCCTGCCTGGCGCGCTGAGGCAAGTGACTCCTCAACATCTTCCCTTATGGGGTCGCCAATGACAGCAGTTCCGGTGTATTCAATATTCTTTACCGCTTTGCGAACAGCGCTATCATCTTCCAGATCAACTTTTGTATTTCCGGACAAGGTGAGTTCGGCTGAAGCGATAAGGCGGTAACCCGAACCCGCAAGTTCCTCTATCTCACCTTTAAGCTTTTCTTTTTCAGATTTGGTTTTTGTGGAAAGTTCAAGAAGTTTTTCAGGCGCGCCTGAGATAAATATTTTAACTTCATCTCCGCTCTTGTGCACTGAAGCGATATATTTTTCAGTTGCATCAAAAGGCAACATATTAACACGAGGCATCTCTTTTAAAATCTTGTTGATATCACCGCCATTTTCCATAAAATATTCCAGCTTGGCCCTGTCTGTTGCCTCGCCGCTTACCTCATTGCCCTCTATTATTACAGCCTCGTTAGCAAGCGCCATGGCAAGGGCGGCATCATGCGCTTTATCTGTGTGTTTTACCTCTTTTACTTTCATTTTGCCCTCTGTTAAGGTACCGGTTTTATCTGTACAAATTACTGTGGTTGAGCCTAAAATTTCAGCGCCCAATAAAGTTTTTACAAGGCCTTTTGTCTTAAGTATCCTTTGTGAAGCTACAGCAAGAACAATTGACATGGCTGCAGGCAGGCCTTCGGGTATTGCGGCAACAGCAACTGCAACTGCCAGTGTAAACATTTCTATAACATCCTGGCGCGCTAATTCTGTTAGATTGCCTGATTTTTCAAAGAGACCTATTAAAACAATAAGTATTGCGAAAAACGTAACAGCCCATGATATTTTTTTACCAAGGCCTCCAAGCCGTTTTTGCAAAGGTGTTTCCTCCTCTTCAACAGATGCTGTAAGTTCGGCTATTTTGCCAAGTTCAGTATCTTTGCCGGTTGAAACCACAACAGCCTCGCCCTCACCCTTAGAGATTACAGTTCCTGTATGCACCATATTCTTACGCTCTGCTAAATCTGTGCCTTCTTCAAGTTTATCTGTGGCCTGTTTTTTAACAGGCATGCTCTCTCCTGTAAGTAAGGCCTCATTTGCCTCAAGTCCTTTTGAATTTATTATGCGAGCATCGGCCGGAACCTTCATTCCTACTTTGAGTAAAATTATATCACCCGGCACAAGCTCTTTAGAATCTACCTCGTGCAACTGGCCATCGCGCCTTATTCTGGCTTTAATGGTTACTAATTTTTCAAGCTTCTCGAAAAGATTATTTGAACGGAATTCCTGCCAAAAGCCAATTACAATATTTATAAGAACCGCCAAAGATATAACAATTGTATCGGCATAGTGCTCTAAAGCAGTGCCATGTCCACTTTCTGCCTCCTGAAGACCTATCCAATAGGTAAATGCTACCGCAATAAGCAGTATAAAAATAAGGGGATTTTTAAATTGGCGCCACAGCATTTCATACCAGTGCACTTTCTTGCCCCTGGGTAATTGATTTAAACC
Source organism: Candidatus Spechtbacterales bacterium (assembly GCA_033721955.1). Lineage (GTDB taxonomy): Bacteria > Patescibacteriota > Minisyncoccia > Spechtbacterales > 2-12-FULL-38-22 > JAWVZY01. The sequence goes on along the minus strand of JAWVZY010000060.1, from coordinate 15 downwards.
AAAAGAACGCTGCCT
>JAWVZY010000059.1:0-3336 GCA_033721955.1 Candidatus Spechtbacterales bacterium | reverse complement strand
GGTTCTCTCTTTATCTGAGCCCTCTTCTTTTTCAGTTGTAAATCTGGCGAACATCTCTTCGGTTTTATTGTCATAAGCCATCCTGGCCTCCTTTCGTTCAATAGCTTAATCATAAGTAATAATAAAATTTTTTGCAAACCGGGAAGTAGAAATTCAATATCTTTTCAAGAGGTCGCGCGGCAACTAATTGATTTTTCACTTCCCAGCAAGCCCAAAAATAAAAAGACCCCTAAAGGGTTTTAAAAAGTGAAAGCTCCGACGGAGCCGTCGGAGCGTGGGTAAAAGAACGGGTGTGAATGTGGGAAAAGAACTGGAGTTGGATTGTGTGTGGGTCGGTGGGGGTTGGGATGCGGTGTGTGGTTTGAGTATGAAAAATGTGGTTGGGGGTGTCGGTGGTGTCTGGGGTTTGGATTGTGTGTGGTAGAGAAGTTGCCTTCTCTAATTATATTTTAGCAAGTATAAAAAACCGGTCAACCCCGCATGCTGTGGAAAACTTTTTAAAATAAAACCGCCTCTATTCAGGCGGTTTTGGTTTGCAGTTTTTACATGGACGATAGCCCGCGCCTATGGCATCCTGCCATGTTAAAAAGAAAACTCTATTCTCTTTTTTCATGCGCATGCCGCTTTTGCAATCTAAGCGACCGAATATCTTTCCGGGACGCCATCCGGCATACCTACCCTTCTTTCTGCTTTTAACTATCTCGCCATTCTTTAATACCTTATATAACTTAGGCATTTTTATCACGTGTCATTATTTTGACAATATCCAAAGTTGTAAGCATCTTTCTTACAAGCCCTGTTCCCTCACATCTACTACACGAAACTACCCTGTCTGAAAATGTATGGTTTATGGTTGTGCCTTTGCAAATGTGGCAAGTAATATACACAGGAAACTATTTATTCATATAGTACCCCCTCTCTGTCTGTGAATGCCTGGGTGAATTCCTCAATTTCGGCCATTGGAAATTTCCTAAGCACACGCATACCACTTTCTATTGTGTGTATGTGTAGAATTCCATCTCTTATATGCACGGCTACAACATTCTTATATACGCGCGTTTCTTTAATGCCTACAGGGTCTTTAGCTAAAAATGAAACCTGCAAAACTAACTCCTTTTATGAACTGCCCTAATATTAGCAATAAATTTGCGATTTTTCAATTACCAAAGCACTTGTGGATATTTTGCTGTTTACTTCTCTTTATTAAGGGTATTATGAATATAGAAGAAATTTATCATTAAATTACAACAAATATTATGGCAGAAGAACTAAAAGCTCTCTGCATGAGGTGCAGGGATGAAAACAACAAGCCCACCATGCAGACAATGAAAGACCCTAAGGTTGAAGAAAAAAACGGACGATACTCAGCCAAGGGCACATGCGCTAACTGCGGAGGAAATATGTTCAAATTTCTCTCCAAGGATGACGCAGCTAAATTACCGGGCTAAACTTCCTCAAAAATACAAAACCCCGCCAACTAGTGTGCGGGGTTTTAAATTGATACTTCATCATCAATTGTAAAAAAGAGCTTGTCTGTTTTTATGCGTACCGATGTCCGGTACAATACCTTGCCTATGCGGCACTTAAATATCCGCGTATCCATATTATGCTTGCGCTTTAGATATTTTCTATATTGCTTTGCTCCGCTCAAATTGGGAGCTACCCACAGCCCACCTCCTTTTCTCGGATGATCTGAAAGCTCTTCCATGGGTCTGTTCCACTCACCTGCTCTGTATTGCATGGTGGGTGCATTCAACAAGCCTACATTCGTAAGATCAGGTTTTAGAACTTTATAGGCATACTCGGCCATTTTAGACAACCTCATTCCTCAAAAAAGAAATGAGCTTTGCTATCTGTTCTATGGTAAAAGCACTTGTAAATGTGAGGCCCATTTCTATATCCATGGGCCGCGCCTCCAACTCCCGGCTCTGTTGCTCTTTATAGTTTTCTAAAGATTTTACTATCGCATCTTCAAATTCAAGCTTTCTTTCGGTTGAGCTGAGGAAAGGCGCCATCTTATTGAACCTTCTTATCTCGTCTTTACATATTTCAAAATCAATAAACTCGTTATCAAATTGAGATGTGAAGACATAAAGCTTTGCATAAACCCCCTCAACCAAATACTCTCTTGAGCTTTCCCGAAATATCGTCAAAATAGAGCCGGCTATGAAACCGTCAACTTCAGTCCAAACATCTATCTCTCTGGATATATTATCTGAATATATAAAAACCCTGCCTATTTCGTGAACCTTATCCGCGGGTAATTCAAGTGCCCTGTCTAAAAGGTCGGATATATCTTTTTCTATTGTTTCCAATAGTTCTTCGCTTGCCCCATCAGGATCAAAAAAATCCTCGCCCTCTGAAAAATGGTAATTGACACCTGTTATAGTGGATATCATTATGCCTAATCTCCTTTTTTAGAACTGTCCACAAAATACAACAAAAAACTAAAAAAAGCAAGTTTAAGTAGGTAATAAAATACCCCGCTTTATTCAGCGGGGTGTTTGCCTGATATTTTCTTATCTATAGCACTTTCAATTTCGCTTTTTCTGTCAGGAAAAAATCCATAACCTTCTATAAAAACGCCTTGCGCGCCACATTCACTACAACAAGCGGCCCACTTATTTAGATTCCACCCGGAATCTTCAAGAAAAGGCTTAATGACAGATACGGGGTCGTGATCGCAATTTCTCAAGCCCGTGCCTTTGTATGTAAAGCTCATTTGCTTTCGCTCCGTCTATTTGCTATTTCAACTATTTTTTTTCTCTCTTCATCTGTAATAGGGCGTTGTTCGCCATCCTCGTCCATGACACGGCCTTCTATTTTAACAGGGAACCAACCGCTATCATATATTTTGCCCGCCTCCTGGAGGGTCATCCAGCGCTCATCGCCGTTTACCACCATAAGATAAAATACTTTGCCTTTTTTCATTTCAGCCTCCTTTTGAGAACTAAGGCTATATTACCACAAACTAATGCCCGCGCAAGATTGCGCGGGCATATAAACTCTAAACGAAATTTGCTCAATTATTCTCCGTTCTGTGTTTTTCTTTTATTTTCGGTAGTTAACTATGCTGCCTGCTACATAAACCTCCTTTGCTGTCGTATTAAAAGAGCTCAATAATACTACATATTAATTATAAAGTTTTCATTAATAAAAGTTTATTGACCGACTCTTTATTAAGTGCTGTTTTATAAGCCAGCTCGTTTAAAAAGGATGCTGCAAGTGGCTCAAAATTAGAACCAAATAAAAAACCCGCACCTGTCTCGGCTTTAGACGGATGCGGGTTTTATTTTTGTATTAAGTAACTATTGAGTTAAGCCTGTAGCAGTTATG
>JAWVZY010000058.1:0-3431 GCA_033721955.1 Candidatus Spechtbacterales bacterium | reverse complement strand
CGCTCTAGCTACCGGCTCATATTGCTCTATCCATTCATAATATGTGGTGTCTGGCTCAAATCCTTTTGTCGCTTCGCCTCGGCCGCCCATCATAAGCGTAGCTGATACAGCTATCCATCCATGGCGCTCTCCGGGATCCCGCGGGTTAAACCACTCAAATTTATCTTCCAGATAATAATCAGGGTTTGCTCCTCCAAAGTAATCAACTTTTATTTTGTCTATGTTATTTTCTTCTACGAATTCCTGGAGCTTATACATATCCTGTCCCCAGTCATAATTTGAATCTACGACATATTTGTATCCATCATCAGAACCTCCCGCAAGCGCGTTAAAGTATGAAAGCATATGCGGGTAGGTGGCAAGAGGGCTAAATACATACCAAATAACTAAAACAAGCACTATAGCGCCCCTCATCCAGCCTTTAAATATTGCTGCAAACATAGATTGTATTTTCTCCATCATGGTAAGACCTTTAAGTTCAAGTCCGGGCTGTACCCATCTTTGCAGTATTCCTGCAAGCAGCATGTATATAAAGGGGAATGTAGGCAACACATGGCGCACGCCTATATTAAGGTTGCCCATTATGCTTATTACCCAGTACATAAATATAAAGAATGCAAAAGAGAACTCAATAAAGTATTTTGATATCCATTCAGCTTTGAGCCTTACAAATCTTTTAAATTTACCCCCCAAGCCTTTTACTCCTCGTAGAGCTATTTTAGCCTGCTTTATACCTGCTTTTGAAGCGGCGTATGTAGCTATGCCAAGCATAGCAAGAAGCGCCAATGGCACCTTTAGCATAAATACAACGGGGAAATAGCTCCGCCAGGCGGTGTTGGCAATATCGCCTAGGTAATATACGGTATTACCTCCTGCAACCCTTTGGAACACCATTAAATGACCCAAGAAGAATTGTGCGTAAGGTCTTAAAACGGGATTTTCGGACATTTTGACCACAGATGCGGGTAAACCTTGGACGTCTCTATCTTCGTCATACCAATTACCGGGAGCGGTATTCCAGGGATGGCTTCTAAGTGTCCATTCGGCATCGCGAACCTGCCGCTCTATAGGATAATCCCAAACTGTATATAGATACGCGGGATAAACCACAATAAGGCCTATAACTCCTATAGCAAGTAGCTTACCAAAATACTTAAATACGCGCTTTGCCATCTCACCCGACCAAAGCTCCATAGGGCGGTCTTTTGTAAATACCCACATAAGCGTTGCAACTGTAAAGAAGGGGATTATAAGCACAAGTGAGAACTTCATAAGCTGGGCTATCCCAAATGCCACTCCAGCCCAAATCAAGTTTTTGCGGGTTTGATTTTTTAAATATTTAAAGAAAAAGTAGCTTGCAAATACAAAGGCAAATGCCGCCCCTACATCTGTTGTAACAAGCGGTCCGTGCGCTAAAAAATTAGGGGAAAAGGTAAATAGGGTAAGCGCGAAAATACCTGCTATATTCCCGTATAATTTACGTGTCCATACAAATATAAGTACGCCAAGCAGAAGTGTTATAACCATGGGGCCAAGGCGAGACCAAAACATTATATTTCTGGGATTATTTCCCTGCCAGTGCAGGAATTCGTCTCCTCCTGTCCATTGGCCGTTTAGATCTTCTTCCCATGATTTTCTGCCCTCAATAAATTTTACGTCCTGAAATGCAAGAGGAAGGCCTGCCGCCATTTTAATTAAGGGGGGATGCTCGGGATTTAAGCGGTAATCTTGTTTTACAACATAGGCGTATCCCGCGACAATATGGGGAGATTCATCAACTATTGTGGATTTTTCGCTTGACTCCACCAGCATTAAAAGCGCCATTGCTCCCAGGAGCAAGGCTGCTACAAGCACTGTTGCTGTTAATTTTTTTGGCAGTTCAGTAGGTAGTTTTTCATTAAAATAGCCCATATTTTATTTCCCCCTCGTTTTAATTGATTAGCTGGGGATATATTTTACATTATACCACCTAACTCTGTGTTATCATACATAATATAAGCTAATTTTATCCCCATGCAAGAAAATAACACAATACAGCCTGAAGTCGCTGTGAAACCCAAAAAAGAGGTGCATTTTAATAAGACAGATATATTAGGTTCAGCTGCCATAGGAGAACTTGTGGCTTGGCTTTTGTATATTATGGCAAAGGTAAACGCGCCTGAGCTTCCTATACCGGCAGAAACAGCAACAACATTTACATCTATAAATGCCGCTATCGTTATGGCTATAGTTTTGCCCATACTTTCGGTTGCAGGCCTTTATGCCGCGTATTTTTTGGCGCGCTTTATAAAAATAGCCTATCAGGGCGCAAAATTTGCGCTTGTAGGCGCACTTAATACTTTTTTAGATCTTGGTGTTTTGAACCTGTTTATACTTTTAACAGGCGTAAGTGCGGGGACTCTATTTAGTGTTTTTAAAGGCGTTTCGTTTATAATCGCCGCTCTTAACAGCTACGCGTGGAATAAATGGTGGACATTTGAGAGCAAAAAAGAAAAAATAGGACAAGAGTTTACCCAGTTTATGGTGGTAAGTGTTATTGGATTCTTTTTGAACGTAGGTACCGCCAGTTTTATGGTAAATATTGTAGGGCCTCAGTTTGGCCTTGAACCCGCCCCCTGGGCTTCTGTTGGTGCGCTGGTTGGAACCATAGTCGTATTTATCTGGAATTTTGTAGGATATAAATTCTGGGTCTTTAAAGATGAAAAGTCTTAAAAATTTGAGGAAACGACTTAAGAAATTATATAAGTTATGAAATTTCTTCATACGTCCGATATACATTTGGGCGCTAAGTTTGAAAATTTAGGCGAGGCCGCGCGTGATCAGCGTGAGCAGCTTAGAAAAACCTTTTCAAAAGTGGTTGACCTGGCCATAGAAGAAAAGGTTGATTTGTTTTTGATAGCAGGCGATTTGTTTGATTCAAACCACCCTGCCCAAAAAAGCATCGATTTTGTAAAGGATGAGTTTACCCGACTTACAAAAGAAAATATACGGGTATGCCTTATACCGGGCAACCACGACTATAAACTTAGTGATAAAAAAGGCCTGGGCAAGCATTTTACAGGGCTTGCGAAGGAGGGCGTATTTTTATTTACAGACCCCGAAGGCACAAAAACATATTTTGAAGATATAGATACAGAAGTTTATGCAAAGGCCAATACCACCAATAAATCTTCTGAGAGCCCTATGGTAAAAGTAGATGACCAGCGAAGAGCGGAAAAAATAATAATGGCGCATGGCGGAGTTGTAGGTCAGGCAAAAGACCCTCAATTTCCTATACAACCCAAAGAAATAGAGGAATGTGGTGCTAATTACGTAGCTCTTGGAGACTGGCACTCTCTGCGCGACGAGAGCAGAGGAGATGTTACAGCATTTTATTCAGGTTCACCTGAAATATTAAATATAAGCCAATCAGGCGCAGGATTTGTAATTGT
>JAWVZY010000057.1:0-3444 GCA_033721955.1 Candidatus Spechtbacterales bacterium | reverse complement strand
TCCTTTACCTTATCGCTTCCACAAAACTCACAAGTTATTTTTTTACGCCTTTCTTTCATACACGTATTATACCAAAAAACACGCCAACCCGTTGGCGTGTTTTTAATACCAGTTTTAAATTTATAAGCCGGAAACACAAAGCATTTTACTCCGTCGTAAGCGGGAGTGAAGGAGTTTTGTGCAAATACCCGAAGCTTATAGGAAAAATGTCTTGCCCGTCAGGGATGAGCTTTGCCGAAGGCAAAGTCACTGTCGTTTTTCCGTTAAGTAAGCGAGGTTATTTATTTGCCAAAACGACTGAGCGGCAGCGTGGAGTAAAATGGTTTAGTGTTGGAGGCGCATACGAAGCGCTTATTCCCCTTCTTCCCAGCCGGAAACAGAATCATTTTCTTAAGTCGTAAGCGGGAGTGAGCGCAGGCGAACGGCAGTGTTGATGAAAATGATTGCTGTTGAAGGCGAAGCGTGTAAAAAACCGCCCACTGGGCGGTTCGCGATTTTAACCTAAGCGGAGGCAAATTTACTTTTAAGTAGCTCTCGCAGGCGTCTTTCGGCTTGGTCCGAGCGTTAGCGAGGCGAAAGCGCCGAGAGCGCAGGCGGGATTTTGCCGCTGGAGCGAAATAACCGCCGGTACTTGAAAAGTAAGATTTGACGAAGCGTATAAAAAACCGCGTTATACGCGGAGTGTGGAAAACTCATTGACTTTTCAGAAAATTATTGATATTATGTATTTAGAATACATAGGAAAAAGCACCTCCTCGGGTTCCGTCCCTCGGCGGTGCTTTTTCATTTATACTCAAGTTTTTTTCTTAAATTATTCATAAAAACAATCTTTTCTTTGGCCGCTCTCTTCAATAAAGCAGAGCATGTTTTTGTATGAGGACTCATAACAAATTTTAATTTATTACGTCTATATAAATATTTAACTAAAGAGTGAAAATCGCCATCGCTTGATACGATTAAAGCCTTGTCATAGGTTTGAATATCTATCATCGCCTGGAGCACAAGATCGGCATCAACATTACCCTTCACGTTGCCGTCACCATCAGGTAATGTTGGCTTAAATACTAAAGTATATCCATATTTTTGCAAAGACGAATATAGATCTTGATTTTCTGCAATATAACCAATAAATAAATATGCTGTTTTTACGCCATATTTTTCACCAAGATAAACTCTAAATTTTTTCCAATCTAATTTCCAGCCCATGTCTTGGATTCCCCTGTTTAAATTTTGACTATCAATAAACGCAAAATTATTTTCTTTATTTTTCGCCATGGTCCCTATTATTGCATAAAATAACTTATGCTACAACTAAAAGTCGCCTGAGAAGGCGGCTTTTTTGATTTTAATACATTACCAGCCGTAAACAGAATCATTTTCTGAAGTCGTAAGCGGGAGTGAACGAGTTCATTAGAAATATCCGAACGGAGTAGGAAAATGCAATGTCTGAGCGAATGCGAGTTTTGTATTTTCCGTTAAACGAAGTGAGGTTAATATTTCTATGAGCGAGCGAACGGCAGCGTTGAAGAAAATGATTCTGTTGTAGGCGAAGCGCATAAAAAACCACCTTTGTGGGATAAAAACAAACACGCCAACGGGTTGGCGTGTTTGGCGCGAAGGCTTTCGCCCGCGCTATTGCGCTATTTATTAACGCGGCACTATAGTATGGCCTATATATTGCCGCAGGATGTAAATACGCCTATCTCTTGAGGAGACATATGCAGATTTATAGCAAATGTCCCGCCCTGCAGAGAGCTTAGTGAGGCCTCCACCACTGTTTGGGATTCACCCTCAACTACATTTTCCAGAGGATATTCAACCCCTCCGAGATCTTCGCATGTTCCCGAGTGAATATGAGCCGGCTGAGGTCCCACAATGGAGGATGTTGCGTTTATTGTAACGCGCGTGGTGCCGTCACCCAGATCTTCCAGAAGCGCTGTTCCGCTCTGTCCTGATTCGTTCTGCTCGTTTAATTGAACTTCCAGTGTTTCCATGGGTGCTTCTTCATTCATTTCTTCTGTTTGCTCCTGTGTGTCTTCTGTATCTACCGCGGGTGTACCGCCGGATAACATCCAAAAGGCCACCGCCGCGAGCAAAACAACCAAACCTACTATCAGCCACAAATTGACGCTCTTTTTGGGTTCTTTTTGTTCCGGAGCGGATTGCGTGGCCTGTTCTTGTGTATTTTTGTCTTCTTCCATGATATTTTACTTTAAATAAATTTTTAGTTCTTTACTGAGACCTTTTAACCATTATAGCACTCATATATAAGCTATAAATGAAAACATAAATAAAAAACCGCCTTTTGGGCGGAGTAGGGAATTTATTAATAATTTTAAAAGCACCTATTCAGCCAATATATTATCTAAAATATCGTTAACATCTAATTTCGCTGCCCATTTTTTAAGATAATCCATATCCAGCTTATCCCTTGAAATATCCAATACGGATTCGATGTCCTCAATATGGCGGGTAGATTCGCTTAAAGCATACCACTGTAATTTACTAATAATTAAATCTTCGGGTGAAGTAAAGTATACCCTCTGCCCTTTTATATCTTCAGCAGTTTTTCTTTCCATGCGCGATTTATCAAAGGGTGTATTTGTGGCTATCCAAAAATCAATCTTCATTCCGGTTCTTCCATCTATAAAATTAAATTCGCCCTTATTTTTAAGGGCTTCGTGCATAGCATCTTCATTTATGTATCCGGCTTTCCCCAGCTTTCTCAAGGCGACTGCCAGTTTATTTACATCCCCGGCATCCATCTCTACAACTGTATCTATATCAGCTGTATACCTGGGCCTTCCCCATACAACAACCGCAAGGCCGCCGGTCACTATATAATTAATATTCAATTCCTCAAGAATTTTTGATATATCTTTTAGAACTTCTCTTGGATCTGCCTTTTTGCTCATTTTTATTTACATTCTTTAAATTATTAGCTAAATGCCACATGCCTGAGGCAAGCTCAATCTTTTCATTAGCTGTCATTTTTCTAAAAATATTGTCCTGAAATTTTTGCGCTTCTTTTTGGTGTTCAGTTTTCTCCATATTTTTATTATATCACAACCATTATACTAAAAAACCCGCAATGAGGCTTCTTAATGTAGCTTCGTGTTATAATAATAATGTTATTTTAAATTAAAAGACAATATGAACTTTGTAAAAAATATAGGTAAAAAACAAAGAATATCCAGAGCTATTATGGGGATATCGGGTTTGGTGGTTACACTTTTTCTTGTAATATTTTATATTCAAGAGCCCTCATGGTATTGGTATTTGATTATTTTTGCTCTCACCTTCAGCGGAGTTTTGCCTATACTAGAGGCAAGGAGCGGAGTTTGTCCAATTAATGCCTACCGCAATAAACAAAGTATGCGCGGGTGGTTTTCTATAGGGCAGGAAGATTTGCAGGATATTGATCTATCAAAAGCTATCAAAGGC
>JAWVZY010000056.1:0-3590 GCA_033721955.1 Candidatus Spechtbacterales bacterium | reverse complement strand
TGGACTTACAAAAACTATTATAGGAGCATCCTGGCCCTTTATATTGATTGCTCTACCCATACTTCTGGCGGCCCGCTCTGTTTTTGCTTTTAACGGTGCAGGCTTTCTGGTTTCTTTTTTTGCCTTGTTTGTATTTAGTATATTTTGCGCGGGCTTGGGAGCGGTTGCAGTATTTTTATCTGCGCGCGCCTCTTCGGCATTCGGACATAATACAGAGCGCTTCCGCCTGTTTGTGCTTTTTTCTGTTTTGATTGTACTTATTGCCGGCTATGGTGCCTGGGGAGGAGTCGTAAATAACGATATTGGTGAGCTTTTCCAAATAGAAGATATAGAGCGCGATATAGCAACAACTGAAAGAATCTCAGACAATTTTAAATACTACCCCTCTCATTTGCCTGCAGTTGCCATACACAAGGCGCAAACAGGCAATATAGCCGGCGCCTTTGATTATCTTGGCTCCACCATCGCTTTGCTTGTAGCAGTTTTGGCAATATATTCTTTGCTTGCTAAAAAATTCCTTTATTTATGGCAGATATTTGCAGAAGGAGGCTTTGAGGCGCGCGAGAGTTTAGCGGATAAGAACGAGCCGGATATGCTTTATGCATTAACCACAAAACTCACAAATCCTACCGGAGCCAAAACATCATCCGCCGCTTTATTTAAAAAAGAACTTCTTGAAAACTTTAGAACAGCAAAGAATATGCTTTGGGCAGGCTTTTTAGCCCTGCTTATGTTTTTAAATATCTTTCTTGTATCTGTAATTGGCGATCATCTTGAAACAAGGGGCGGGGGAGAGATGGCCGGCATACTTCCATCCCTTCAGCTTGCAGTTATACTGTTTTTTGTAGGAGCATTTGTTATTAGGTTTGTATTTCCCGCTTTCAGCCAGGAGGGGCGTGCATCCTGGATACTTGGCTCCTCACCCATTAATTTGCGCGAACTTTTCTTTCAGAAAATGAAGGTTTATACAATACTGGGCTCGGCAATTGTAGTGCTTGGCTCTGTAATGTTTTTTGCTAATTCACCCGATATACTTGCTTCACCAATTTTTAGCGATGTTGTGGCAGGCTTTCAGTGGATAATATTTTTGCCCTCTGTATTAATACTTTCTGCAGCAGTAGTTATTGCGGGGCTCAGTCTGGGCGTTGTATTTGTTAATTTTGAAATAGAAGACCCTCAGCTTATGAGCACATCTTTGCCCGGAATGTCTCTGGTACTTGCCTTTTTGCTGGCAGGTTTTATGGGGGGATTCGCTTTATATGAATTTATATTAGGAACCTCAGTATATCTTTTGGTATTATTGCCTGTTGTTGCAGCACTTGCTGCCATTAGCGTAATTTATGCCCTTAGGGCACTTGGCAGAATAGAGTTCTCCTGATAAGGCAGGATTCATAAAAAAAGAGCGGACTTTAGATCCGCTCTTTTTTGTGCAGGGTTAGGTTATCTTTATTAAAACCCTATTTTAGTTTTTGTTTTTGTCCAGATCCTTGCAAAGGGCGAGTTTATACTGGCCTCTGTATCTGTTTCAATGTTGGATGCTTCATCTTCCTCTTCCTCATTTTCATCTTCTTCTTCATCATCTTTGTCTTCTTCCTCTTCTTCATCCTCAACTCTATCTTCGTCTTCACTCTCTTCGTCTTCCTCATTTTCATCTTCTTCGCTTAAATCAATATCCGGGTTAAGCCCTATGCTTGCTGCAATCCGGGAATGTGCTTTTTGAATTTCTTTATGTGCTTTGCGGAAACTTGCAAACGCATCTGCGTAACTCTCAGCTTCTATTTGTGCCTGTCCTTCTGCATACAGCGTTTCTGCCTCATCAAGATGCGCCTGCGCCTCATCGGTTATCTCAGCATTTACTTTAGCCCCCATTTTTTCATAAAAACTGAGCGTGCTTGCCATCCTGTTTTCTACAAGTGCCTGTGCGTTAAGAGCAGGTTTTTTAGGAAATTTATCCTCATCTTCATCCTCTTCGTTTTCTTCCTCATCCTCATCTTCATCATCATCTTCTTCTTCATTTTCTTCTTCTGCCTCGTCTTCGTCGGCAGTACTGGTTTTGAGTTCAATTTTAGCTATGAGGCGGCCCAGGCCGTTTCCTTTGCTTTTTATTTCTATTTCTCCCTCCAGCTCTGTCTCCGGGCCGAGGTCCGCAGCTAATTGATCCAGGTAATCTTCCAGAGAAGATAACACCTCAGAGTGCACCTCTAGCATTGCTTCCAGCCGTGCGCGCAACTCCTCAGCTTTGGCCTCATTTCCTTTTTCCTCAAATTTATCTGCGCGCTCATCAAGTCGCTCTAAGTGTTTATCGAGGCGGAATTCTACTTTAGATATTTTTTCTTCACTTGCTTCATTTTTTTGCGCGAGTTTTTCAGCTTCTTGCAGGCGAACCTCTATTTTTTCAAGTTCAAATTCTGCCTTTGCCTCTTCATTTACAGCCAACATGCCCTCAATGCGTTCATTGATATTTACTTTAATAGGGTAGAGGGTATCGCCCGGAAGCGCGTCATTTGCAGCGAGTGAAGTTCCTCCTCCAAGGCTAAATAGCAAAGCTATGGTTAACAACGCCGCTATGGGCTTGGTTTGCGGAATTAAAGGCAAGCCAAAGCCGGACTTTCTGCCCGACAGCTGTCTGCGTGCATGGGTCGGATCTTTTATAGGATTCTTTTCCATGAAGTGCAAAAGCTGTTCTTTTCCGTAAAGCTTTTCATTATCTGTCATAGAGACCTTTTTGAGTTTTTTGAGTGATTTAAAAAAGTGTTTCATAAAATTAAATTGTTAAATTGTTACATTGTTAAATGGCTTGCAGTCGCCTTTGGTGTCCTTTTATCCCGCGAAGCGGGATTGAAACCATTTAGCCATATAGCAATTTAGCCATTAAACTCACGAAGTGAGTTTTTGTATTTTTTTAACAGCCCTGTGGATGCGCACTGAGACAGCGTTTTCTGTTTCATCCAGTGTTTTAGCTATATCTTTTACGCGCATATCATCCACATAACGCATTAAAAGCACTTGTTTGTATGCATCATCTAAATCTTCCATATACTGCAGTGCAAGTTCTTTATCCACATGCCTTTTTATTTTTCCCTCACCTTCTGCGGTGGCGAACTGAACACCCTGTTCAGTTATATTTTCAAGGGAAGTGGCTTTTTTCTTGCGATAATAGTCAATAACCATATTGTTGGCTACTTTATATAAGAAGGCCTTTATGTTTTTAATCTCGCCTCCGTCAGCCAGATATTGCCACGTTTTTGTAAATGTTTCCTGCATTATATCTAAGGCAAGCTCGCGGTCAGATACCCTGAAATAGCAATGCCTGAATATGGCATCTGACTGCTTGTCATAAATACGCAGATATTTTTCCTGTAAGTCTTTTTGCATTTTTCCCTAGGGTTCGCGTTCACTATATGAGACGCATTTGAGTGATAAATCTTACATATCTATATAACACTTTAAGGGCTCATATTCAATACAATTGTGTTAAAATGTAAATATGCCTGACTTTTTACCGTTTTTTGTAATACTTCTGGTAGCGCTTTTCTTTTCAGAGATATTTTATAGGTTACACCTTCCATGGGTGGTTGCTTTGGTTGTGG
>JAWVZY010000055.1:0-3791 GCA_033721955.1 Candidatus Spechtbacterales bacterium | reverse complement strand
CTCATTTAAAGCAGGTTTTGTAATATTTTTTACTACCAGTATGGCTGAATCTACATCGGGAACGGGCCAAAAAGCATTTTTAGGCACCTTCCGGATAATTTGAGGTTCTCCGTATAATTGTACCGATATTGCAGGCAGATTCATTTGAGGAGGTTGGGCACATATTTTTTCGGCAACCTCTTTTTGTATAATTACCGCGATTAGAGAAGGCTTTGCATTCGCCTCTTCCAAAAAATAGCGAAACATTCGCCCCGTTAGGTAATATGGAGGAGCGGCAACTATTTTATAATCTGAGTTTTTAATTTCTAATTTTAAGATGTCTTGGTGGATTATATCTATATTTTCAAAGTCTGCTAACTCTTCCTGCAATATGCGAATCATGTTTTCGTCTTTTTCTACAGCCAGCACCTCTTTTGCAATTTTTGCAAGCTCTTTAGTTATGGTTCCTGTGCCCGGACCTGCTTCAAGCACAACATCTTCCTCTGTTACTTCTGCCGCCTCAACAAGAGCATTAACAACGCCCTTATCTGTTAAGAAATTTTGCCCCAGTACCTTATTTGGGATTACACCGTGTTTTTCTAAAATTTTACGGACCTCATTTGGCATTATTTTTAAAAGATTAATCCCACTCTATAATGTCCTCATATTCCTCATCTTCTCCAAGGGGCTTAAAGTTTAAATATTCCTCAGGTATTTGGAAAAGGAAACTGCTTGGAGGGTTGCTTTGTATATTGCCCCAAAGCATACGGCGCCGGGCAAATAAAAGATAAGCTTTTTCCTTGGCACGCGTTATTCCTACATACATAAGGCGCCTTTCTTCCTCTAGTTCGTGTGATTGCATCATGCTGCTTGAGTGAGGCAAGAGCCCCTCCTCGCATCCGGCGATAAATACTACAGGAAACTCAAGCCCTTTTGCCATATGCAAAGTCATAAGATGGACAAGGTCTCTGTTGTGCTCTATATTATCTGCTTCCTGCATTAAGGTCACATCTTCTAAAAATGTAATAATCGCCTCGTCCAGGGGCAGTGCGGCATAATCTTCAGCCACAGAGAGAAGTTCTTGTACGTTTTGCCATCTCTCCTCCCCTTTTTCAGTGCCGTCGCGGAGAATTTCAGCAAAGTTGGAAGTTTTTATTGTTATTTTTATAAATTGTGCCAAAGTTAGGTTTTTATCCTTTGCTTTTTCAGAGAAAAGATTTGCAAGTATATCTATAGCCTCCTTTTTTGTTCGAGGACGCCTTTTCAGGTTTTTAGCCATTAGAGATAACTTTAGTTTTTCAAGCCTTTCCTTAGAGGGGGTATCTGCGGGGTTTTGGGTAAGGCGGAGCCAGGCTATGAGATCTTTAATTTCTTTTCTTTGATAGAATTTAACCCCCCCTACTATTTTGTAGGGCATGTCATTTCGTAAAAACACCTCCTCAATAAGACGGGATTGTGCATTTGTGCGATAAAGCACGACAAAATCACTGAGATTGCGCCCTTGTTCTTCTGCCAGGTTCTCTATTTCTGCCAAAATATATTCAGCTTCTCGCCTTCCGTCTCCTAGCTCTATTATATTTAAAGCCTCTCCCTCTGAGTTTTGGGTCCAGAGCTCCTTTTTATAACCCGTGTCGTTGTTTTTTATAAGGGCGGATGCGGCATGCACTATATTTTTTGTAGAGCGGTAGTTTTGCTCAAGCTTAACTATTTTAGCTCCGCTCCACTCTCTTTTAAAATTTAGTATGTTCTCCACCTTCGCGTTTCTCCAGCTGTAAATTGCCTGAGCGTCATCACCCACAGCACATATGTTTTTTGATTCGCGCGCCAAGTGAGATAGCCATAGAGCCTGAGCGGCATTTGTATCCTGGTATTCATCCACTAAGATATATTTGAAACGACTTTGATATTTTTTAAGCACGCGTTCATTATTTTCAAACAAGAGCACAGTCTGCATTATAAGATCATTGAAATCAAAGCCGTTGTTTTCCGCCAGAGCTTTTTGGTAGAGGGTGTATATTTTAGACATTTTTCTCTCATAGAAATTACTTGCCTGCACCTCGTATTCTTCGGGAAGCAGAAGCTCATCCTTGGCGCGGGATATAGTGGAGAGCGCTTTTCTGGGAGAAAGTTCGTCTGTGCTTATTTCCAGTTCCTTCATTACTTTTTTAATAAGGGCAAGTTGGTCTGAGTCATCGTATATTACAAAGCTTGAAGTGTAGCCCAGAAGACTAGCGTTCTCTCTGAGTATGCGGACACAGATGGAATGGAAGGTGCCTATAAGCGGGACGCCACTTTGTATTTTGCCATCGGCCTCTTGTTGTCTGGAGAGCAATTCAATTACCCTCTCTTTCATTTCGGCCGCGGCCTTATTTGTGAATGTAACAGCTAAGATGTTTCGGGGGTGTATCCCTTTAGATATTAAATAAGCCACTCTGTGTGTGAGCGTTTTTGTTTTACCTGAGCCCGGCCCCGCCAGAATTAGCAGAGGGCCTTCAGTATGCTTTACGGCCTCTTTTTGTTTTTGGTTTAAACTTGACAGTAGATCCATGTTTTTGTGTTATTATTTAGTGTGGAAATTGGCTCTTGACATGCAATTTCAGGGTAGATATCATATACATATAGGTGCTTAGGCACCTGTTTTATTTTCAGAGGCAAGTTGTGTATAAAGTCTCTTTCTGTACTAGGTGTAATTATACTATAATGTATAGTATAGATAGCCGGAAAAGAATGTAAATTTTCTTTTCCAAATTAAAGTGCAATCATATAATACCTTATAGGTAGAGATTATCAAATCTGTGCTTATCAAGGTACTATAATCCTATTCAAAAGAACCCACAAGACCTTTTTTTCCTATTCAGTGTATGGGTAGGAAGAATAAGTGATATATGGCGCTGTAAACGCAAGTTTATAGTAAAAACTCTCAAAAGAGGCGACTCTTTATTTTTCGTGCAATTCGTGAAAGGGGTCGCTATTTTTATTTTTGTACTAGGCCTTTTAACAGCTTTGCGCTCTGAGGGTGCAGGCAGTATTGCTCCTTTGCATGCGGTATCAGGCGAGGAGGTTGTTATAGACAAGGTTTCCCAAAGCCATAATTTTGCCGGAACTCAAGCCTTTTTAAGCGCTAAACTTCTTCATTCAGTTGATCCTCCCGCACCCAAAGACGCAGAAGGCCCTGCAATAGGAGGTGGAGGAACTGAGCAGATATTTTCAACCATTGCCGAGGGTGCCATACATGCACAGCAGTCAGCTATAATAACCGAACCTCCACCCAAAGAAAGGGCTGAGGTAGTAACATATATAGTAAAACCGGGAGATACAGCATCCAATATAGCTCGCTCCTTTGGCCTTAAACTGGACACTCTTCTTTGGTCTAATCATTTTCGCTCTATTCATTATATAAAGCCGGGTCAAGAACTTATTATATTGCCTACAGACGGAGTGCTGTATGAGGTTGAAGACGGAGACACT
This sequence comes from Candidatus Spechtbacterales bacterium, assembly GCA_033721955.1. Lineage (GTDB taxonomy): Bacteria > Patescibacteriota > Minisyncoccia > Spechtbacterales > 2-12-FULL-38-22 > JAWVZY01. Next base: position 344 of record JAWVZY010000055.1, on the reverse strand, counting down.
CTTCTATCTATAGCAAATACCTACAGCGGCGATGTAGACGAAATACTGGATGCAAATGGAATTGAATCTGAAGAACATATATTTGCGGGCCAGACCATTATAATACCGGGAGGTGAAAAGCCAAGAGTAAGCGTTGCATCCGCTGCACCAAGGCCTCGCTACTCATCTTCATACCAGAACCTAGACAGCTACTTTATAAGACCTACTACAGGTCGTATAAGCCAGTGGTTGCATGGCAAAAACGCTGTGGATATAGCGGGAGGTTGCTGGCAACCTATATATGCCGCGGCAAGCGGAACAATCGGTGTTTCAATTGGAAATGGCGCTTGGAATGGAGGCTATGG
>JAWVZY010000054.1:0-3800 GCA_033721955.1 Candidatus Spechtbacterales bacterium | reverse complement strand
TACTTGTGGTATTCATCATCTAAATTTACAACTGAAGCGCGATGTGGAAGGGCGAAAAATTTCCCTTTTGTCTTTTTATATTTTTCAAATGAGCCGTGGCTTTCAATATGCTCAGGGGTTAAATTGGTAAATACAGCTGTATCAAACTTCAAAAACAGGTGTCTGTTTTGTTTTATCCCTTCGCTCGTTACCTCAATCACAGCATACTCGCATCCTGCTCTAACAGCTCTGCGCAAGAACCTGTGAAGCTTCATTCGGCCGGGCATTGTCATTTTGAGTTTATTTGGCCACTCATGCTCCTCCACCTTAAAGCGCAAAGAGGAGATAGACGCCACTTTAAACCCGGCATTTTCAAGAATATGAGAGGCAATATGCGCTGTTGTTGTCTTGCCGTTGGTTCCTGTAATACCTATAAGCTTAAGTTTGCGGGAAGGATAACTATAAATTAAAGCGCCCAAAAACGGCCACATCGCATAATAATAACCTAAAAGAAACTCGGGTATTAATTTTTTTATAAGCGCTTTCATTTTTTACAATTGATAATTTACAGTATTTAGTATAATATAGGCGCAAGTTCTTTGAAAGGAGCTGAAAATGAACAAAAGAAAATTTCTGTCTTTGTTTATTGTCTTTTCGTTTGTGTTTACAGGGTGTGCTACCGCATCTCAGGATACAACATCCACAGTTGTAAATGCAGAAATATCCCAAAGCTGGCAGGATGCTGCAGGTTCTATAACCCCAGAGGAAATAACTGCAGAAATTACATATCTTGCATCAAGGCAACTTGAGGGAAGAAGAGCTCAAACAAGAGGAAGCGCGCTTGCCGCCGATTTTATAGCACGGCATTTGGAATATCTGGGTTTAAAGCCTGTATATAAAGATTATTTCCAGGAGTTCGCATTTAGCGACCTCAATGATTACCATGCTCTCAAAAAACGGTTTGAACGCGCCAGAGAACACGGTTATAGTGTTCCTGATTCCGGAAAAAATGTAATTGCAATGCTTGAGGGAACGACCAAAAAGAATGAGTATATTATACTCACGGCGCACTACGACCATATGGGATTAAACCCCGAGCGCACGACCGGTGAAATAAAAATGCATCTCGGAGCAGATGATAATGCATCGGGCACAGCAGCACTTATGGAAATAGCCGAAGCATTTGACTTCTTGGCAGAACAAGGTATCCGGCCGCAAAGAAGTATAATATTTCTTTTTGCAGATGCTGAAGAATGGGGCCTTTTGGGTTCAAAATATTTTGCCCAAAATCCTCCCGTTCCAATTGAAAATATCGTTGCGGCAATAAATATGGATATGTTAAGCAGAAATGCTGAAAATACCGTAAATGTTATTGCAAGCCCTATGGTCACAAATGCTGCCGAAAAAAACCCGGACCTCTACGCGATATCTAAGCAAATAGCGCAGTATCTGGGGCTACAGTTAAATCTTCCCGAAGAAGCAGCGGAAAGACAGGTATTTTTCCGCTCTGATCATTATTCATTTTTTGAGGCAAGCCCGCCGCTAGACAGAATGCCTGTGATATTCTACTCTGCGGGACTACACCCTGATTACCATACATCCAGAGATACCGCAGATAAAATAAATAATAAAAAAGTGGCAAAAATTGCTCAATTCATTTTCTTGGTAACTCTAAAAGTTGCCCAAGCACAAAACGCACCAGATTATATAGAATAAAAAAATCCCGGTTCATCCGGGATTTTATTTTTTTTATTGATGTTCTTCATCTTTATCGCCTGGTTTCCAGCCAAAAGGATTTGAAGTATCGTGTATTTTGTTTTTGTTTTCAGATACAGCATACACTATGGAATACTTGTTGGGTATGTTTTGTGCGCTTAAACATTTATTTACCAGATTAACGCAATCTTTATGACTTAACCAAACGGCTGACTCATACCAAGCATCTGAATATTTTTCAAATGGCGGCTGAGGGGGCCTGTTTTCAGTATTAACGCCTCCAAATCTTATACAGATAACTTCGAGGTTTTTATCTTTTGCATAATGGCGGCCAAGGGCTTCCATAAAAATCTTGCTCGCACCATATATGCTATCAGGTGTAGGGATGTCTTGCGGAGATAATAAAGTTTTATTATCTTTACTATAAAAATTATCAGCATGAACAGAACTCGCCATTATTACGCGTTTTACACCTGCCTCAAGCGCCGCCTTATATACATTAACGGCCATTACATGATCATTTGTTTCAAATCCCTCATTTTTAAAATTCATATCCTGCCAAGCAAGGTGTATTATAGCTTGACACCCTGAAATTGCATGCAACAATTGATTATAATTTGTTACATCTATATTGGGTAAATCAATGGCCTCAATTTTAAACCCCCTTAACCCTTCCGATAAAACCGTGCCGATTCTACCTTTTGCGCCTGTTATAGCTATTTTTTTCATAATCAAAAATTAATTTTTTATAAGAAGCGCCTTCATTTATTAACCGGAAAGTTCATTTTTAAACCTATATAAGTTATACCAGAATTTTTGAAAGGGTATATCCCAGCTGCCTATATATTCAATCTCTTCTTCAGAAAACCCTCGCTTAAAACGGGTAACTCCGGACCACTTTTTCTCATCTATGCCCCATAGGTCGTATTCCTTGATTCCCCCTTCTTTAGCGCGGCGAATAATCTCCCAGTGGAGCAGGTGTGGGGCCATATCTCTTCTAAAGCGGTAATCGGATGCCCCGTGCAAATAGGTAGCCCGCATGTTGAAAAATGAAATTATAGCACCTGCGTGAACCTGCTCACCCTTACCTGCCAGGTAAAGTTTGGTCATGGGTAATTCAAGTAATTTTTTATAATATTCTTTTGTGTGTGTATGAAAATTATCACGCTGTGCGGTCTGGCGGATAAGCTGCCAGAATTTATCAAAACTTTCTGACTCTCCCACTACAACGCCTCTTCTTTCGGCAAGGCGTATATTGTAGCGCGTCTTTTTGTGCATGTCGCTCATTAGCTTGTCCTCATTTTTTGTAAGATCTAAAATAATTGTTTTTTGTGGCTGTAGCTCCTTCTGAGCTTTTTGAAATCCTATGCCTTTTATGCTTTGGGGTTTAAAGTCCGAGCCTTGAACTATCATTGGCTCCCACTTAAAAAACATCGCATTCTCCTGTTTTGCGATCTTTTTAATTGTCTTTTTGTATTTTGGCGCGTCAGGATAGTTTGAGTACAGGTAATTTTTACCAAAAGGTATATCCAGTTTTACTAAAAATCCCTCCCCTAAATTAAAGGTCTTTCTTCCTAAAGATTCCTGAAAAGAGCGCCACTGGGATGAGTTTAAAAACATTATTTTTTACCTAATAACTTCAATGCTTCTTTAACCTTTTGTTCGGGTTTAATAAATAGTAATATTAGGATATCTTTTCCGCAATTCTTCTTTTTCAGCTGTAGTTAAGTTATTAAGGTAAAGACCTCCTCCTATGCTTTCGGGAAGTTCAAGGCCTTCAGCTGTAGTTAAGTTATAAAGGTCAAGACCTCCTCCTATGCTTTCGGGAAGTTCAAGGCCTTCAGCTGTAGTTAGGCTACTAAGGTAAAGATTTCCTCCTATGCTTTCGGGAAGTTCAAGGCCTTCAGCTGTAGTTAAGCTTCTAAGGTAAAGATCTCCTCCTATGCTTTCGGGAAGTTCAAGGCCTTCAGCTGTAGTTAAGTTATAAAGGTAAAGATTTCCTCCTATGCTTTCGGGAAGTTCAAGGCCTTCAGCTGTAGTTAAGCTTCTAAGGTAAAGATCTCCTCCTATGCTTTCGGGAAGTTCAAGGCCTTCAGCTGTAGTTA
>JAWVZY010000053.1:0-3949 GCA_033721955.1 Candidatus Spechtbacterales bacterium | reverse complement strand
TCGTTTTTTAATAGGTTAGGAAGATAAATTTCCCTGTTTATATTTGGATTATAACAGGTAGTACCATGGGCCTTCTTTTCGTTTTTTTGAAAAGAAGCTTTCCAAGCTGGTCTCTTATATTATCTTTTACATAATCCCAGTTTGTTGTACCCTCAGAGCTTGCAGCGTGTTCTACTATTGCCTTTGTTTTTTTGCGTATCTCTGCAAGGAGTGGTTTGCTTTCTCTAAGGTAAACAAAACCACGTGAGATAATATCAGGGTTGCCCTTAACCTTGCCTGTACCTACATCAATTGCTGCTATTACAACCACCATGCCATCTTCGCTAAGTACTTGTCGATCACGCAGAACTATCTGACCAACATCACCTATACCAAGACCATCTACCATTACATAATTTGTGGGTATCTTTTTCTTGGTTACTTTCATTTCTCCGCTTTCATGCAGAGTTACGACCTGTCCGTTATCTATTACAGCTATATTATTTTCGGGTATTCCCACATCCTCGGCAAGATCGGCTTGCATTTGTCGCATGTATCTATGGCCGTGAATAGGTATTAGGTGTTTTGGTTTTACAAGATTAAACATAAGCTTAAGATCTTCGGCCTGAGCATGTCCTGAGGCATGAATATCCATAAGCTTTGAATGATAAATTTTTGCTCCCTGAGCCATAAGCAGATCCTTAAGTGCTTGCACACTCCTTTCATTTCCGGGAATTATAGATGAGCTAAATATAACAGAATCACCCTTTTTAAGTTGTATGTGGCGGTGTTCTTTGTTCGCTATGCGCATAAGCACGGCTTCGCCCTCTCCCTGGGCTCCGGTGCAGATTATGAGCAGTTTATTGTCAGGGTATTTTTTTGCTTCCCTAATAGAAATAACTCTGCCTTTTTTGACTTTTATATATCCAAGTTCTTTTGCTATTTCAAAGTTTGTGCGCATGCTATATCCATCTAAAACAACATATCTGTCCTGGCGTTCTGCAATATTTACCAGTTCTTGCACGCGACTGGTTAGAGATCCAAATGTAGCTGCAATAACTCTGCCTTTAATTCCTTTTATTATTTCTTCCAGGTTTTTCTCTACTTCACCCTCGCTTAATGTATAACCGGGAACCTCAGCATTTGTGGAGTCGGCCATAAGCACATCAACTCCTTGCGATGCTAATTTTACAATACCCGCTATATCAGCCGGCTCATCTCCCACCGGGGAGTGATCAAATTTGAAATCACCTGTATGCATTACATTACCTGCGGGGGTTTTTACAAGAAGCCCTACGCTGTCGGGAATATTGTGGTTTACGTGGAAAAACTCAATCTCAAAGGGTTTTAAGTTAAGTTTTTCATCTTTTTCAAATTCTATTACTTCAATCGGACCTGATTCGGGGTGATCGGCCTGTCGCTTTAGGATTAACGCTTTTGTAAGTTTTGTAGCATATAGAGGCGGATTGCCTAATTTAGGCATAAGGTGCGGAACTGCCCCAAAGTGGTCCATATGGCCATGTGTAATTACAACACCTACAATGGTTTTGTTCTTATTTTCTGTTAAATAAGATATATTTGGAATAATATAATCAATTCCGGGCATATCTTCTTCAGGAAATTGCAGGCCCATATCAATAATAAGCACCTGGTTTTTGTATTCCAGGATAGCCATATTGCGACCTACTTCTTCCAGTCCGCCGACCGGGATTATTTTAAGGGAGGGTTTTCTGCTGCCCCCCTTTTTTTGCGTTTTTTGAGAGTCCTTTTTTCCGGTTTGTTTTTGGCTCTTTTGTTGTGTCTTTTTTGCTGTCATAAGTACAAATTAACTTAGCGCATTTTACGCTGTATTAAGAATAATTAAGTTTTTAATGATAAAGGTATATTAATAGAGTATTTAGTATTAGTTTATTGTGCACAGGAGAGGATTCGAACCTCCACGGGCTTGCGCCCACAGCGTCCTGAACGCTGCGTGTCTGCCAGTTCCACCACCTGTGCATGAGCAAGAGCAATAAAACCTATAGTTCTTTTTTGAATTCTTCTACTATATCTACGGGTGTTGGATCTATCTCCGCCTTTATTGCGAGATAGTATGAGAGCCAATTACCAAACAATATGGTATTGAAGACCTTATTATACATATTTTCACCATTTATGTCAATGTATTCTACGCTATAGCCTCGTTTTTTTATAATATCGGCGGTTAACTCCATTCTTTTTTGTATTTTTGGATGATCATCTTTATCGCGTAACACTAATACGAACATATCATTTTTTGTTTCGTATCCTACCATTTCGTTGTGGTTTAGCTCGGGGAAGTAGTTAGCAAAGGCATGGCGCTTGCCGTTTTCATTCATTTGTATCTTTAAAATATAGGCAAGGTGCCTGTAGTCACGGGAGGAGTATATAAGAGGTGTTTTACTATCTATTTTTTCAGCTAATTTTTCAGCGGTTTTCTCCAGCTTTTCGGGCGAAAGAGCGGATTCTAATTCCTCCATTTCTTTTTTTTGTGGTTTTATGATGCCGGCGTTTGCCAGAAGCGCCAGTAATGCTGAGAATTGATAACCTAAAGCTATGCGCGGTTGTACATTTTTTGGCACAAGCACCAGAGGAATTTCATCTGTTTGCGCGAATTCTTCAAGCTTACCTCCGCTTGTTATAGCGCATATGGTATGATTTTCTGTTTTTGCTTTTTGATAAGCTGACAGCGCTTCTTCAGTATTGCCCGAATAAGATATTATAATAACCAAGCTTTTGTCTGTCGCCTGGCGGGGTAGCTCATAGCTTCTGTGTATATACACAGGTATTTGTAGATCAAGTTGGTATTCTGCAAGCATTTCAAGCAAAGCTCCGGGAAGTGCTGAGCCGCCCATCCCCGCAACAATAATATTTTCAAATTTATTATTTTTTAACGAACTTCCTGCATCAGCCGCTGCAGAATAGCCGGTTGCAAATTGAGAGGGGAAATCTATAAGTATCTGTTTCATATTTGACCTGTCAACTTCAAACATTTTTGTATTTTGAGTTTTATCTGTCATTTATATTTTATTAGTTTATATTATTAAAAGACCCTTTTGGTGGCTATATACCAATTTTCTATATCTATAAATCTGTATGAGCTATCTACTATAAGGCCCGGTTTTATACCTTGGATGCTTTTATTTACAGGATAAATGTATACAGGATCGTATAGGAAAATAGCGGGTATATCTGTCATCACATTTGCCTGGAATTCCATTAATTTCTGTATGCGTTCTTCTTCATCTGTTTCTTGGCGCGCTTCTTCAAGCAATTCATCAACTTCGCTATCTTCATAATTAGCCAAGTTAAGCCCGGGGTCATTTATTTGTGAAGAATGCCAAAAACTAAAAGGATCGGGTATTACACCAAGTATTTCGCCAAACATTAAAAGTTCATAGCTTCGTGAGCGTATTGCGCCTTGTTGCAGCTCGCCCAAATCTTCAGTTTTAATATTAAGCGTTATTCCCACTTGTCTCCATTGCTCCTTTATAAGATTGGCAACTTCCTCAAGTTCCGGTCTTTGGGCGGTTATTAAAGTGAAGGAAAGATTTCTGTATTCAATTGTTTTTTCTACAGCTTCTTGTTCTTCGTTCTCTTCGCTTTCCTCCTCTTCTTCGTTTTCTATTTCTATAACTTTATCCAGTATGCCGTCCCCATTGTTATCGGTCCAGCCGGCCTCTTCCAATAATTGGCGCGCCTTTTGCGGGTTGTAATCTATTATTTCCACGCCTTTATTGTAATATTCTTTTAAATTTGGCGGTATAGGGGTTCCGGCATATTGGCCATAGCCATCCAGCACCCCCTCAATTATTTGTTTTCTGTTAGTTGCCAAGCTTAAAGCTTCGCGAACTTGCCTGCTTTCCAGTGCTTCATTTTGATCTTGATTTATAAATATAGCAAAATATCTGGGCATTTTGAATTCATGTATATTTGCCGTTTCTATATTTTG
>JAWVZY010000052.1:0-3952 GCA_033721955.1 Candidatus Spechtbacterales bacterium | reverse complement strand
GAGGAACGGAGCAGAGTTTGCGTAACGGCATATGTAGCGAGTGCCGCAGCCCACAACGCAGAGATACGCTAAAATATAAAGCCGCTACTACTTCATTTTCTTTCTAATGAAAGCCGGAATATCCCAATCCTCCTCGTCTTCTTCCTCTTTTTTCTTGTCTGCGCTGTCTTCATTTTTATTTTTGTTTTTTTGAACTTCGGTCTTTTTAGTTTTTACAGGGTCAGAAGAATCATCATCTTTTTTATTGATGCTTATCTTTTTTCTTGCTGTATCATTATCTTCTTTTCCTCTTGTGGTAACTGCTGTAAAATCAAGTTCTTCTGTCGCGCTTACGGGCATGTCAGAAAATCCTGTTGCTATAACTGTAATTTTTATCTCACCCTTTTTAAGTTTATCATCCTGCACAGCGCCAAATATAACTTTAGCATCAGGATTTATAGAATCGGTAATTATCTTTGCTGCGTCATTTATTTCGCTCATTGCAAGATCATCGCCGCCGGCAACATTGAAAAGCACTCCGCGAGCCCCGTCAATTGATATATCTAGAAGCGGAGAGTTGATAGCTAATTTCGCTGCCTCCATTGCCCTCTCATCTCCGGTTGAAGTTCCGATTCCCATAAGAGCGCTTCCGGCTTCGTGCATTATTGCTCTAATGTCGGCAAAATCCACGTTTACAATTCCCGGCTGAATCACAAGATCACTAATTCCCTGAACTCCCTGGCGCAAAACATCATCAACCGTCTTAAATGCGTTTACCAAAGAGGTTTCACGCTCAATCACCTGAAGCAAGCGATCGTTATTTATAACAATTAAAGTATCTACATTATTTTTTAACTGACTTAAGCCCTCTTCAGCTATTCTTGCGCGCTGCGCCCCCTCAAAGCTGAACGGGCGTGTCACCACTGAAACAGTAAGAGCGCCTGAATCGCGCGCGGCTTCTGCAATAATAGATGAAGCTCCTGTTCCTGTGCCTCCTCCCATACCGCAAGTTACAAATACCATATCAGCACCTTTGATGGCGTCTTGTATTTCATCCCTGTTTTCCTCAGCTGCCTGCTTTCCTATTTCAGGATTCATGCCGGCACCCAGGCCGCGAGTAAGGTTTTTTCCTATGTTAATTTTTACAGGCGCATTTGAATGATGAAGGGCTTGCGCATCTGTATTAATCGCTACAAACTCAACTCCCTCTATTTTAGAGTCAATCATGCGACTTATAGCGTTACAGCCAGAGCCGCCAACGCCAACAACTTTTATTTTCGCAAATGTTTCTATGTCAGGTTTAACTTGTGCCATAAATATTTTTCGGCTTTAGCCGAAGATTAAATTTATTTTAGTTTAATATATTATGCTATCAAAGCGCTTATTTTATGTCAACAAGAAAAGCCCGATGCGGGCTTAATATTTTAAAATATTCAAAGTTTATTTGTCTTTATGGAAGCAGTGTTCTAAGCCACCTCTTTATTCTGCCATTGCCGCCTTCCCGGTTTGAAAATTTAGGAAGATTGGGAAAAGAAAATTTCATTGAATCATATTCACCCTCCTCAAAACCATAAAATATAAGACCTAAGCTTGTAGCATATGAAGGGTCGTCTATAGATGCACTTATTGTATCTACATCTCTTGGGAAACCAATCTGCACAGGAAGGCGCAGCTTCATTTTACACATATCTACTATATGAGGTATCTTAGCACAACCTCCGGTAAGCACGACGCCTCCGGGTAAAAATGCCTCTTTGCCTATTTCGCGCAATTCCTTGTTTACTAATTCAAATATCTCATAGAGGCGCGCTTCCATTATTTCTATAAGTTCCTTTCTGGATACAGTATCTTTTTCATTAGGATCATACTGAGAAAGATCTATTGCATTACCCTTTGACGCTTCAGAAACAAGTGCCATGCCATATTCCCGCTTTATGCGCTCTGCTACATCAACATTAATGCGCAGGCCTATAGCAAGATCATTAGTTATATTATCTCCTCCAAGGGGTATTGTATTTGCATGTATCAAATTCCCTTCTTCAAATACGGACATGTTCGTAGTACCCGCGCCAATATCTAAACATAAAACACCTAATTCTTTTTGGCGGTTGGATAAAACTGCCTGTGCAGCTGCTATGGGCGCCAATACAAAACCGTCAACATCTACATCGGCCTCATTCACGCACCTTGTCAGATTCTTAATATGAGCTGTAGAACCTGCTACTATTAGTGTATTTGCTTCAAGGCGAAGGCCTCGCATGCCTACAACATCCCTTAAGCCCTCCTCTTTATCTACTATATATTCTTTGGGTATATTGTGAAGTATTTCTCTGTTTTGGGGTAGAGTTACTGTGGCGGCGGCGGTACGTACGCGCTCAACATCATCATCTGTGATCTCGCCATCCGCCCGAGATATGGCTACAACACCCCTTGAGGGCATTGATTCTATATGGTCCCCCCCTATACTAATAAAGGCCTCTTTTATGGCCTCTCCGGATGCTTTCTCCGCCTCCTTTACAGATGCCTTAATAGCCCCCGAAGCGCCCTCGGGATCTATTATCATGCCTTTGCGAATGCCTGCAGACCTGCTTCTACCAATGCCTATAACTTTTGGAAGAGGAGTATCACCGGAAACCGAGGCAACCACCGTATATATATAACGGCTACCTATATCAATTCCGGTTATTATATGTTCCTTAGCCATGTAAAATATTATCTATAATTTCTTTTTCTTTTTTGTGCAGCTGCACATGGGCATCGTGGTCATCCTCATGATGAATACCCAAAAGGTGCATTGTACCGTGTACTGCCGCGTGGCACATTTCCCATTCAAAAGTGTTATCAGATGTTTGCTTCTTTATATAGGACGGGCATATTACTATTTCACCTGCATAACCTTCATCATCTGATGAAAATGACAAAACATCGGTAGCGCCTTTTTTATTATAATGCTCCTCGCTTAATTGGCTTATTTTACCCTCTCCCACCAATATCACAGTACATGAAAAATAATCCTCTCTGCCATGTTTTTTCACGGTTACCTCAACACACCTGCTTAATATTTCCTTAGAAAATTCTATATCTGTTTCATTTATTATTCTTGCATCCATTATTGGAGTTTATCTCTAACTATAGAGTTTACAACTGAGCCGTCAGCATTATTGCCTACCTTAGCCATGACCTGTTTCATTACTTTGCCCATGTCCTGCATTCCCGATGCACCTGTCTCTTTTATTATATCATCAATTATCTTTTTAATTTCTTCTTCACCCATTCTTTCGGGGGCATATTTTTCCAATATTTTAGCTTCGGCAATTTCATTTGCTGCAAGGTCATCCCGGCCGGCTTCTACATACTGATCTTTTGCCTCTTTTCTTTTTTTAAGTTCGCTTAAAACCACCTTTTCTATTTCTTCTTCGGGCAAACCCTCATCTCGCTGGCCGGTTTCAATTTCTTTGTTTTTTATCGCCGAATTTAGTGAGCGTAAAACTAAAGTAGCCGTCTCATTTTTACTTTTAACGGCTTCTTTTAAATCGTTTTGAATATCCTCTCTTAAACTCATATTTTTCTGTTATTAATATAAAATGTGAGATTTTCAGATTTGTCTGCAGTTCAAGGCAGGCGCGAGGAACACAACGGAGTTTAATTGTGATGCTAAATAAAGCGAGTACCATAGTGCCTAACGCAGAAATGCGAACAAAGATAAATCTCTTCTCTATTTTTTATTTAGCTTACCCCACTTGCGCATCTTCTTGTACTTCTCCCTTCTCTCAGCACGAACTAACGCACTATCGCGACGGGCACGCTTGTTTGGATCCTTTTTATAGTACTGGCGGTTTCTAACCTCCATTAAGGTTCCGCTCCTGCGAACCTTTTGTACAAAACGGCGCGCCAAGCTTCCTGTGGACTCATTGTCCTTGCGGCGAACCTCAAGACCCGGTCTTTGGTTTTTGTTTTGTTGTTTTGCCATAAT
>JAWVZY010000051.1:0-3984 GCA_033721955.1 Candidatus Spechtbacterales bacterium | reverse complement strand
TGCCAAAGAGATCTTTATTTGAATAACCGCCGAATTCATGCAGCTTATCTGCTATTTCATTAAAATCATGTGAAAGCATATCTCCCTCTCCGTTCTTTAAAAATACTTTTTGCTTTTCAAAATCCTTTTCTAAAATATAATTTTCTCCATTTGCCTCAAAGTGAAGTACTAAAGTATAGAGGTCTTCTGTATGCCAGCTTTTAAATTCCTTCATATATTTTGGTATATTTGCGGTTGTAGGATCAAAGAAAAGAGCCGCGATAAGTGCTTCGCGAATAGTTGATTTGCCGGCTTCATTTTTACCCTTAACTACTGTAATATCAGCGGGAAATTCTATCCGCCTGTCGGCAAACTTTTTAAAATTTTTCAGTTCAAGTGCTTGTATAAACATAAATTTCCCTATCTTATGACATCGGGGTCGTGAAAAGCTTGCAACCCCGTCTTAAGCGCCTCCTGGTATAATTCTCTCTCTTCTTCGCTCTGTGCGTTATTTATTTTTTCTTTCATTATTTGTAAAAACTGTCCGCTTATTAAGACGGAGGGATAATCAGAATCATCAAATTCTTCTATGGGCAAATGGGTGTTATTTTGTATGCGTAAACGCCAAAATTCATCGCCCAGTTCACGCTCAAGTTCATCAGTATCTAAAATTATTTTATTTATATTATTGCCCACAAGCTTCACAGTTAAAATAAGACCTTCATTTGCCTGCTTGTTTATGGCATCTTTTAATGCCTGCAGATTTTCAAATTCCTCAAGATTTAACTCTATCTCTTTGGCCTCTTTAGCACCCACCTGCCTTTGCTCTGTATTTACAACTCCATAATCAATTGTACCTATTATGACGTAGCCCGCCCCTGTTTGGCTTATATTTAATATTTCGGGAGAACCCGAATAGAAAGCTACAACATCTCCCCTGCTCTCATCGCGCATAGAGTGCCAATCGCCCAAAGCTACATAATTTGCCCCGCTTTCCTCTATTTCTTTGGGCTGAATGGGAAACTGCGGATCTTTTGCCTGCCCTACTACTCCTCCGTGTGCCATTATTATTTTTTCGGCCTTACGCTGGTCATCTACCTTAACCATGGGGCTTTCAGATGATTTATTTGTAGTATTGGCCTTTGCATAAACTTCTGTGTCTATATCTTCAAAATAGGTCTTTGAGCCCTCAGGATCTGTAAACAAAAATATGCCCTGCTCTGCAAGTTTTGAAAAATGCTTCCCTAAATCCTTCTTATCACTAAGCTTATAGTCGTGATTGCCCGGAATAAGGCATACTTTTATACCTTCTTGTGCGAGACGTAAAAACTCGTTTTTGGCAAATTCAATGCTTTTGGCAGAAGGATGATTTGAATCAAACAGATCACCTGCGACCAAAAATAAATCAACCTTTTGCTCAATAGCCAGGTCAACTACTTTTGAAAAGGTTTTTCTAAGCTGTTCCCGCTGATCGCGCGCGGCCGCGCCTAAGTTTTCAAATTTTGCCCCAAGGTGTATATCAGATGTATGTAAAAACTTCATATTTTGCTTTACAAAATAGCTTTAAATTTTCAATCTCCTATATTTTGATCTTTCAAAAATGAGGGTTTTTAGATTTTTAGGATTTTTCCTCTTTAAAAACCCAAAATTTATACCCTACAAAGTTCCAAATAAATACCACAAGCGTTCCCACAAGAGCACCAACATTAGCCCAAAGTTCAGGAGCAATCCCAAATTGCGGCTTTACTATATTTACCATAAAACTGGCTGTCCCAACATTTAGGAAAAAACCTATAATGCTTACCACCATAAACTGGGTAAATTCTTTTCCTATTTTCTCCTTTTTGCTTTCAAACGTCCACCATTTATTCCATCCGTAACTATTTAAGGCGGCTACTATAAACGATACCCCCTTAAAAACGCTAAACAATACTCCTGATGCTGTTCCTGTAAGAAGGATAAAAAGATTTAAGACACCAAGGTCTAAAAAGGTATTTAAAGCGCCCACAAGAGCAAATTTTGCCCCCTGATAAGCGATCTTTATGAATCTTGCTAAAAAATAGGCAACATAGATGCCTGCTACAGATAAAAGGGGTAAAACAACTGCCATAGCAATCGCGGCGTTTATTGAAGTGAGTGTTTCTGCGCTTTGAGCAGGTATAGGAAGCTCGGGAGCGTTAACTTTTGCCATAATATACAAAAGCCAAGCAACAAGCTCTCCGATAACCGCACTGCCTATTATATCGGCCTTGTTAAAATGTATCTCTTTTTTTGTATTCTCCGCTTTTTTTTCGGAGTTTTGTCCCTCAACCATATTAGAGGAAGGTTTTGCAGTATCTTCGGACTGCTTATTGTTATTTTCTTTCATGGGGATAAAATTAGCTTATATTATCTATGATAACACATATAAAGTGCTATAATGGTAAATGTATCCCCAATTTAATATATAAATAAAAAAATATTTATGAAAAAAGACATATTGTCAAAATTACCTTCAAAAATAACCGCCACAATAATTGTAGCAGGTCTTATACTAAGCTCCATGGCGGTGTTAATGCTTGCAGAATCAGTTGAAAAATCCACAATTGTAGACGAATCTCCTCATATTGTTGCAGGTTACGCGTATGTAGTAAAACAGGATTACCGCCTAAATCCCGAGCATCCACCCCTAATTAAGATGGCGGCCGGATTACCCCTGGCATTTTTAGACCTTAATTTTATTGAAGGCAGGCAATCCTGGGAAAAAGATGTAAATGGACAATGGACAGGAGGTGATCAATTTTTACACTGGCAAGGCAATAATCCGCGCCAAATGATGTTTTGGTCGCGGCTTGGCCCCCTTGTAATAACTCTGCTTCTGGGCGTACTTGTATTTATGTGGGCAAGAAAACTATATAATAATATGGCGGGTATTTTTGCCTTAACTCTTTTTGCCTTCTCTCCAACTTTTCTAGCACATGGCCCCCTGGTTACCACAGATGTAGGTGCGGCCTTTGCTTTTGTTTTTGCCAGCTATTTCTTCTTTAAATACCTAAAAGACCAAACAAGAAAAAATCTTATTATGGCTGGAGTGGCATTTGGAATAGCTCAATTAATGAAGTTCTCTCTTGTACTTATAATACCTTTCTTTACGGTTGCGGCACTAATGTGGGCATTCTTCAAAGAAGAACCCGTAAAATTCTGGTCGGGAGAAATGGCCAAAAGAACGCTCGCATATTTTGGAAAATTACTTGCAATAGGCGTTGTAGGGCTAATAGTGGTGTATCCCGTATATCTGTATACTGTTTCTGGTTACCCGATAGAGCGCCAAATAAGCGATACTGAATCAATTCTCAGAAGCCATCCATGGAATCCGGCTCCAAATAGCACAGATCAAAACCCAAGAGAAGTCCAGGGTATTCCGGGTGGAGTTGTTGAAATGGCTAAAAATCCTGTCCTGAGGCCTTATGCCCAATTTTTCCTGGGGCATTTAATGGTATTCCAAAGAGTTGCGGGAGGAAATACTGTATATTATCTGGGCGATATTGCCTCCACAGCGTGGAGAAGCTATTTCCCGGTTGTATTTATGCTTAAAGTGCCCCTGGCTTTACTTGCTATGCTTTTAATAACAACGGGAGCTGCAACACGAGCAGGGCTTAGGCAGCTGCGCATAGCTACACGCGGATTAAAAAATACAAAAGATAAATTTAAAGAGTTTATAAAATTAAAACACGAGTGGATATCCAGATATTTTATAGAGGCATCATTTCTATTCTTTATAGCCATGTACTGGCTAATAAGTATAATGGGTAACTTAAATATCGGGGTGCGCCACGTTCTACCGACCTTCCCCTTTATATACATCCTTTTAGCCGGCGTTATCCACCGCTGGATACGTCCAAATGTTGACCTTAAAGGTATGAATCTTATGGAAAAAATACAGGCGATATTTGCGGCATTATTTAAAGGATGGACACGCGGAGCTGTAATATTAGTGCTTGTTATATGGTATGTATTTAGCCCCCT
>JAWVZY010000050.1:0-4013 GCA_033721955.1 Candidatus Spechtbacterales bacterium | reverse complement strand
GTTGCTCTAAGTCAATCCTATTCATGGAATAGGTGTTATCTGTATTTTTTGTAAAAACGTATAAAAGATTAGCTGAATTTGAGGGTAACACTATATTATCTTGGTCAAAAACTTGGGGATAGCTGCGGGTAAGAAAATTAGTTCTGTCTGTAAGTTCCGGATCTTGAGAGCTTTGTCCTGTATAGAAAACAGGGGAGCGCCTGCCTCCTTCTATAACTACAGAAAACGCTTCAGATTCGGGAGACCAATAAACAGCTGTCACCTCTTCTCCTCTTTGAAGGTCTAAAAATGAAGACCTTTGCCGTGCTATAAGGTCATAAAGTATAAGATTACTTTCTGCAATAGGAGTATTATTTTGTGTTTCCTCCTCTTCGCTTTCGGTTTTTTCGGCAGGCACTTTTACTATTGCATAATTACCGTTATCGGACATGAATATTTTTTTTGCGTCTTTTACCATAATTCCCAGAGTTAGCTCGCGTGGGAATAAACGGATACCCGGGAATTTAGTTACCCTGCCTTCTTCTACTTCAGCCGTTTTTTGCCAATTGAAATATCCGTCTTTTTCCAGGCGTACTTCATAAGTTCCGGGGAGAATATTTCTAAAAACAGCACTTCTGAATATAAAATTTGTCTCTCTTTCAAGTTCGCCGTTTAGAAATACTTTTGCCTCTGTCATATTTACATCAAGGTCAAGACCGCCTGTTTTTTTGAGGGCAAGCGTATTTGTATCAAGGCGATAACCTTGGGTATACAGCACTATGGGAGCTATTGTTATAAAAAATAAAGCTGTAAAGCTGATAAATAAATATTTTCGTGTCTTATATCGCATATAAATATAAATGTGGTTTTTGAAGTTTTGTGTAGCTATATTTTATGATAGCACACAATAGAGCTAAAAATTACCACAAACAGGCCGTATTGGCAACACTTGCCATGAAGCTTTTCTATTGATATTATTATCTCAATGACAGAATCTTTTAGAATCCGCGGAGGCAATACGCTGGAGGGTGATACCTTTGTCCAAGGCAGTAAAAATGCGGCAACAAAGTTAATTGCCGCGACTTTGCTTACATCAGATACCTGTCGTTTGAAAAATGTACCTAAAATCCGTGATGTGCAGGTCATGCTTGAAATATTGGAGGAGATGGGTGCTCAGGTGAAAATAGGCGATAATATTGTAGAAATAAAGAATTCATCGATAGATCCCTCAAAGCTTCCTTATGAAAAAGTAATTAAATTGCGCTCTTCGGTCGTACTTATAGGGCCTATGTTGGCACGATTTGGCGAAGTAAAAATGCCCTATCCGGGAGGAGATAAAATAGGCGCGCGTTCACTTGATACTCACTTTAATATTTTTTTAGATCTGGGGTATGAGGTTAAAGCAGGCGAAAGTTTATTTAGCATTAAAAAAACTTCTCGCGTTCCTGCAATAAGAAAAATAATACTGGATGAATTCAGCGTTACAGCGACCGAAAACTTCTTAATGGCCTGCAGCAGAATGCCTCACCAGATAGAGGCCTCTATAGTGGCTCAAGAGCCCCACATCCAGAATTTGTCTGAATTTTTAAATAAAATGGGGGCTAATGTCCAAATATTGCCCGGCAATGTTATACGCATTAAAGGTTCTCAGAGGTTGCATGGCGCAGAGATCGATGTGGTGCGTGATTATATTGAGGCCGGAACCTTTGTAATAGCAGGGTTGCTTTCCGGGCGCACATTGCGTGTGCACAATTTTCCCGTGAATCATCTGGAGCTTTTCTTGCAGAAATTAATACGAGGTGGAGCACTTATTAAAATAGAAGATCCTCAAACTGTAACAATAAAGGGTTCAACCAACATTGTGCTTCCCAAAATTCAGACAATGATATATCCCGGAGTACCCACAGACCTACAATCACCTATTGGAATTCTTGCCACACAAACACCGGGCATTACTATAATCCACGATCCGCTCTATGAGGGGCGATTAAAATACTTGAGGGAGTTGCAAAAAATGGGCGCTCAGGTCAAAATTAAAGATGTACATCGGGCAGAAGTATATGGCCCTACAAAATTAAAAGGAGCGACTATAAAGGGAGAAGATATTAGGGGAGGTATGGCTCTCATAATAGCCGGACTGATAGCTGAGGGGGATACAATTCTTGAAAATACATATCAGGTGGATAGAGGTTATGAAAAAATAGATGAACGCTTGCGTTCACTTGGCGCGGATATTAAAAGAATATAATATTAAATAAAAATATATGTTAAGTCCAAAAAAAATAGGAATAGATCTGGGAACTGCAAATTCTTTGGTTTATATCCCCAAAAAAGGAATTATAGTAAATGAGCCCTCGGTTGTGGCTGTTTCTGTATGGGATAATACAATTCTCGCTGTTGGCAAAGATGCTAAAGAGATGATAGGCATGACGCCCGATAGTATTGTAGCTCACCGGCCTCTAAAGGATGGTGTTATTGCCGATTACAGGGTTACAGAATCAATGATAAAATATTTTATTAATAAGGCCTCGGGAAGAGTTCGCCTTAAAAAGCCCGAGATTATGATATCAGTTCCCGCGGGCATTACTTCAACCGAGCGGCGCGCTGTAGTGCAATCCGCTGTTAACGCGGGCGCTAAGGCCGCTTATGTCGTCAAAGAGCCGGTTTTAGCCGCTATAGGGGCCGGAATACCTATTAACTCGCCAAGCGGTAATATGGTTGTAGATATTGGCGGAGGAACAACTGAGGTTGCTGTTATATCTTTGGGGGGTATAGTGGCAAGCGCCTCAACCCGTGTTGGCGGTGATAAAATAGATCGAGCTATAATAGGCCATATTAAAGGTAAATATAATCTTGCAATAGGAGAGCGTACAGCAGAAGAGATAAAAATAACAATAGGTAGCGCGTTGCCTCAAAAAGAAGAGGAGGTATTTGAACTTCGCGGGCGTGATCTTACAACAGGTCTTCCCAAAAATATTGAAGTCAAAACAAACGAGATAACAAATGCTATAAGCGAACGCCTGAAGGATATTGTACATACTGTAAAATCTGTTTTGCGCGATACTCCGCCCGAACTTTCGGCAGATATTATGGATAAAGGAATGGTTATGACCGGCGGAGGTTCTCTTTTAAAGAATTTGGATGAATTAATTTCTGAGGCAACAGGGGTGCCCGCATATGTTGCCGATGAATCACTTTTGTGCGTAGCTAAAGGAACCGGTCTTGCTCTTGAAAATCTTGAAGTTTATAAGCGCAGTGTTTTAACTAAGAGATAATGCCCAAAAAAGGCAAAAAACTGAAAGTAGCATTAGTGCATGATCATATGATGCAGTTTGGCGGAGCCGAGCGCGTTTTGCATGTGCTGCACAGTATTTTTCCCGACGCTCCTATATACACCCTTTTTTATAATAGGGAATTGGCAGATATCTATTTTCCATCAGCTGATATACGTACATCATTTTTGCAAAAATTTCCTAAATTCCTACACAAGCGCTTTCGCTATTTAGCTCCGCTGGCAATTCCTGCAGTGGAGAATTTTAATTTATATAACTACGATATTGTTGTATCTTCCTCTGCCTTTTTTGCAAAAGGCATCATAACAAATCCCGACACCATACATGTGTGCTACTGTCATACTCCTACAAAGTATTTATGGGAACTCAAAGAAGAGAGTGTAATTAAAGATAAAGAAAAAATAATAAGGCGAATTTTGGAGAAGCTTACTTTGCACATGTTCCGTATGTGGGATTTTAATGCCGCAAGCCGTGTAGATTATTTTGTTGCTAATTCAAAAAATACAAAAAAACGCATTGAAAAGTATTACAAGCAGGATTCTTTTGTGGTTTATCCCTGCGCGGGCAGCAAACTTATAGAAAATGGCCAGAAAGCCGACATTATGCACAAAAGATCAGTTTTTTCAGAATTGCCTCAAAACTATTTTTTGATAGTTTCTCAGCTGCAAAATTATAAAAATATTGATATCGCGGTAAAGGCATTTAGCCGTATGAAATATCCGCTCGTTATAATAGGCGAGG
>JAWVZY010000049.1:0-4024 GCA_033721955.1 Candidatus Spechtbacterales bacterium | reverse complement strand
TACTGCGGCACTATAGCGAGGACAAGCTATATTATTTTTTACTTCTATCTCAATATCTTTTGTTTTTGTACTATCTATATTGCGCTCAGGATACTTGGCAAGCTTAAGGCGCTCCCCTGTAATGGCTGCCGCTTCTCGCGCGATGCCAATGTGAGATGCAGCATCATGGGCACGATTTGGTAAAATATCTATATCTAAAATATAATCATCTCCGGATTTTTCAATATCCTCCACTTCAAAACTATGCATTGTTAAAAGTTCTGCCAACTTTTGCGGTGATGGCAGTTTTCCATCTATAAATTTTTGGGTAAGGTTATAAGAAAAACGCATATTATTTAAACTGTCCTAAAAATCTTATATCGCCTGAGCGAAACATGCGCACATCTTCTATTTTATGTTTCATCAAAGCAAGGCGATCTATGCCAACCCCAAAAGCAAACCCTGTATAGTTTTCGGGGTTATACCCTGCAGCCTCAAAAACATTAGGATGCACCATGCCCGCGCCCATAAGCTCGAGCCAGCCCGTTTGTGAACACACCGAACAACCACTACCTTCACAATTAGTACATGTAATATCCACCTCAAAACCAGGTTCTACAAATGGAAAGTAACTGGGGCGCAAACGCACATTAATGTCTTTTTTAAAATATCTGCTTAAAAATTCGCGCATAACAGCCCGGAAATTTGCCACACTAATATTTTCATCTACCATAAGCCCTTCTAATTGATAAAATTCTATTTCATGAGAAGCATCAGTTGCCTCATAACGAAAAACGGGTCCGGGAACTATAATACGCAAAGGCGGATTATTTTTTTCCATATAATGTATTTGCACAGGGCTTGTATGCGTGCGTAAAAGCGTTCTGCCGGCCTTATCACCCGGCTTTTGTTTTTTGCCGTCCTTTAACCAAAAGGTGTCCCATAAATCACGTGCGGGATGATTTGGGGGTATATTTAATGCTTCAAAGTTATACCACTCGTTTTCTATCTGGGGACCCTCAATACTCTCAAACCCCATAGAGGCAAAGATATCTTCAATTTCAGCAATAGTTTTAGAAAGCGGATGAACGCTGCCGCGTTCTTTTTTATAAGAAGGGCGGGTTACGTCTATCCATTCTTGTTCTATTTGTTTTTCATATTGAGCATTTTGTACCTCAGCTATTTTTGATTTAAATAAATTATCTAAGTCTTCTTTAAGCTGGTTGAGTATCTTGCCCTGCTTTTTACGCTCTGCTTCAGGTAGATCCTTAAGCTCCCTAAGGCGCATAGTTACCTTGCCCTTTCTACCCAAAAAACCGCGCCAAATTTCATCGATCTGCTCTAAATTTGACGCTTTTTTTAGTGCGTTTTCAACCTGTTTTTTGATTTCTTTTATATCCATTTTACCTTTATATTTTATCATAAATTAAGCCCTCTATCAAACCTCATATTTCAACAAAAACCCCCTAATTTAGGGGGTTTGGGGTACTTTATAAGTAGGTCTTTTCCATTGTTTCAAACTCGCCATCAGAGATAGCAAAACTTCTCTTAATAACGCTATCTGATACCTCAGTAAACTCGCCCGAACCTATTTGACGCCCGACTGCTACAAGAGTAGCTGCCTCAAGGCTTCCAAAAGCTCTTGTAAGCTCGAAGTATGGAGCAGGAAGGTTATATGGCTCTGTAACCGGGTATTGCGCGCTTATTTTTTGAAGATTATCCAAAAAGCGCAAACGCCTTTCATAAATATCAAATTCAGTTGCAATGCTCTCCCAGGCATCAGTGCTTTCCAGATTTATAGGAGAGAATGGCCATAAGCGCACTATATCCTTCGGTTCGCCACCAAGGGCTCCTGACATAAATATGCTCATAAATCCACGCGAGATAAGCATGCTCTGAACTTGGCTTGTGCCCTCATAAATGGCAGTAATAAATGAATCTCTTAAAACTCTGCCTATTGGATATTCAATTATGTATCCATTGCCTCCATGAACCTGAAGGCCTGTTTTAGCTGTAACGCGAACATATTCACCGGCAACTAATTTCGCCATAGATGCCTGCAATTCATATGGGCGAGAATCGCCCTCGGGAAATTCATCTTTAAGAGTTGATGACTGCAGTGTAAGCGCCCACGACATGCGGTTTCGGGCTTCCATGTCTTCAAGCATTCCAATAACGCCGTGCTTCTCTGTCAAACTGCCGCCGAACTGTTCTCTATCATTTGCGTAATCAAGAGCAAGATCATATGCGGATTCGCCTATGCCTGTTGCCTGACCTGAAATAACGGTAGCCCTGGAACCTCCAAGGGTTGGAAGGTTTACATGCTTATAGCCATTATGCAACGGCCCCAAAACAGCAAAGGCAGCGGCATTTGTAAATACCATTTCAGTGGTTGGAGAATGGGTAAGGCCGAGCTTGTGTTCATTCTTAGAACTATCCAGCGTACCTGCAGCACGCGCCTCATCGCAATCAACAACAAACATGCTCATGCCGCGACTTGGGTGTTGTTTGTGCATTTCCTCATCAGAAATGGCGAGTACAAGCGCATAGTTGGCATCCCAGCCACCTGTAATAAAGCGCTTAGTGCCGGTTATGCGCCAAATGCCATCTTTACCCAGAGTTGCCTTAGTTTTAATGCCTGCGACGTGACTTCCGGCCTCACTTTCTGTTTGTGCAAAAACTCCATCTTTTTTACCTGAAGCAAGTTCAGGCGCTAACTGTTTCTTGAGCTCTTCATCTCCATGAGCAAAAAGCGGGGCTTTAAAAAGAGAATTGCCTGCTCCCACAGAAAGGCCAAGATCGGCAGCTCCGGGTACTAGGCAAACTTTACGGGTAAAAGATGTCGCCATGCGGGCGGTTATCTTCTCACCACCGTACTCATCAGGTATAGAGTGCTTATGCGCACCGACTTTCTGAAAAATCTCTATTGATTTATTATAGACATCCTCATTAAATTCCTCATGCTTGAGGGCCTCATTAGCCAAAGGCCTCAAGTCCCTTTCGCAAAAATCATCAATAAGAGCGTCAAATTCAGGCTCAAATTCACGAACTCCAAAAAGTTCTTCGCCTGTCAAAATTTTATTAGTTTCTGTCATTTTCGACCTCCTTTATTAAGGTGCTTTGCCTATGTGTGCAATACACGCAGACAGATGTTTCTGAGTTAGTAATACCATAAAAGCACCCTATTTACAATATAACTAAATAAATTTATATGTTATATTACCCTTAGTTACCTGAACAAAAGAAAGGAGGTGTCATGATCAAAACAAAGCACGAACCCTACAGATGCGGAGAATGCAAGATAGAAAAAAGGGTATACTTATACGATGATGAAGGAAATCTCTTAAAAGACAGCCATGGTATACAAATATACGATGTTTTCGAATCAAACACGCATTCAGTGATGAAAGAACACTTAATAGATGAGCATGGGTTAGATGAAAAAGAGATATATGGATGGGGGCAGTGCTTTGATTGTCTCTACACATATAAGCGCTCAAGTCTTCCTATAAGCGATGCTGATTCGGGAGGTCTTGTGCAGTGGTGCTACGACTGTGCTCAAAATAGATGCATAAATTATGGCATAATTCGCAGATATATGTTTAAGCTTTTACGCGGTATTGGCATCCACCCTACAGGCACTGAAACCGATAGGGATATGTTCGAGCTGCTTAGAAAACAAAATAGTTCATAAATAAAATGCCCATACGGGCATTTTTATGTGCTTTTTTAAAATATTGAAATAAATGCGCAAAGCCCATCGGGCTCATCATATTTTGCAGGAACTCTGTTGGGAATAAAAACCCGCCAGCCATTAGACCTGATCTCCTCGGTAAAAAAATCGCAGAAATAATCATTAGAACTATCTTCTGCAGCTAACCAGTCCCTGAGAGCACTTAAGCGCTCATTTCCACCTATGTCATCCTGTTCGGGAACCGGCAATACAAATTCTTTTTTCACGGGGTAAAACAATGAGGTATCATCTTCAGATAACTCAACAAGAGCAAAGCACTCATTGTAAATGCCTGCATTTCCCCTTGCCTTG
>JAWVZY010000048.1:0-4997 GCA_033721955.1 Candidatus Spechtbacterales bacterium | reverse complement strand
TATCTGTTATAGGGGAGCGCATAGGGGCAAGTGGCTCAGATAATATAATAAACGCCATACCTTCTATGCAGTTTGTAGTTATAATATTTTTTGTCGGAGCTTTTGTATTGCGATTTGCTTTTCCTTCTTTTAGCCAGGAGGGCAGGGCTTCCTGGGTACTGGGTTCATCTCCTATAGATTTGCGCCAGGTTTTTTTCCAAAAATTAAAACTTCATTTATTTTTAAGCTTTGCGATAGGTGGATTGGCATCTGTCATGTTTTTTATTCGTTCCTCCGATATTTTAGCGGGGCTTGAATTAGCCGCATTTTCAGGTATATTTCAATGGTTTATATTTTTGCCTACTGTGCTTTTAGTATCAATAACAACAGCGGTTATCGGATTAAGTTTGGGAATTGTATTTGTAAACTTTAAAATAGAAGACCCTCAGCTTATGAGTACATCATTACCCGGCATGTTTTTGGTATTCACCTTTTTAATACTAGGCTTTTTAGGAGCCGTTTCCATCTACCAGGTTATCTTGGGATCTTATTTTTATCTTATTCTACTATACCTGCTTTCATGTATGTTTTCTTTACTTAGCGTGGTCTATGCCCTTAAAGCTCTTAAAAAAATAGAATTTGTGTAGATATAATTTTATTTCCAAAACAAAACACCCACTTAGTGGGTGTTTTGTTTTGGGTCTTTATTTTTTAGAATCCTATTTTCGCCCTTGTTTTTGTCCATGCCCTGGCAAATGGAGTTGTAATATTTGCCTCTGATTCAATAGTTGTATTGTTTTCAGAATTTTCTTCCTCCTTATCATCTTCATCTTCGTTCTCCTCCTCCTCTTCGTCATCATCATCTTCTTCCTCTTCATCATCTTCATCTTCGTTCTCATCTTCATCATCTTCTTCATCTTCATCTTCGTTCTCCTCTCTATCTTCTTCTTCCTCCTCTTCATCTTCTTCATCATCATCATCAAATTCAAAGCTTAGCCCCATATTTGCTGCTATCTTAGATTGAGCTCTTTGTATTTCTTTGTGTGCTGCACGAAAGCTGGCAAAAGCATCGGTATAATTTTCTGCTTCAAGTTGGGCTGTACCCTCATTATAAAGTTCTTCTGCGCTGTTAATGTGAGATTGTGCCTCCTCATTTATTTCCGCGTTTGTTTTCGCATTCATTTTTTTAGCAAAATCTATGGTCATTTTCATTCTTTTTTCAACTAGCACTTGGGCATTTAATGCCGCTTCTTGCGAGGGTCCGTTATTTTCATCTTCTTCTTCATCATCTTCATCTTCATCTTCGTTCTCATCTTCACCTTCTTCTTCCTCCTCATTCTCGGATTCTATTTTTATAATAAGGCGCCCAAGAGCATTTTCTTTTCCTTCTATTTTAATCTTATTAATTTCAGGACCTAATTCGCTATTTAGGGAATCAAGGTATATCTGCAAAGCTGAGAGAAATTCTGTGTGAACCTCGAGCATAGCTTCAAGACGTGCCCGTAGTTCTTCGGCCTTTGCTTTATTGCCTTTTTCCTCAAATTTATCTGCCCGCTTCTCGAGCCGTTCTATGTGTTTTTCAAGGCCGTATTCTACTTTGATTATGTTGCTTTCGTTTGCCTCGTTTTTTTCAGCGAGCTCTTCCGCTTCTCTTAGTCGTAGCTCTGCTTTTTCAAGATGGAATTCAGCTTTTGCCTCTTCATTGAAAGCAAAAATTCCCTCCACTCTTTCATTTATATTTACTTTAACGGGATATAGAGCATCGCCCGGCAAGGCATCATTTGCTGCCAGTGATGTACCCCCTCCAAAACTAAAGAGCAAAGCTATTATAAGTAATGCTGCCATAGGCTTTGTTTGGGGGATTAATTGCAAAGCGCCAAAGAGATAACCTCTTTTTGATAGTTGATGACGTGCATGAGCGGTATCTTTTACAGGATTTTTTTGCATGAACTGCAAAAGTTGTTCTTTTCTATAAAGTTTTTCGTTTTCTGTCATTGAGACCTTTTTTAGTTTTTTGAGTGATTTGAAAAAATGTTTCATAGTTTTAGTTGTTAATATTTTCTTTTATTTTTTTAATTCCTCTGTGTATGCGTACAGAAATGGCATTTTCTGTTTCATTAAGGATTTTTGCTATATCTTTTACTTTCATATCATCTACATAGCGCATGAGCAGGACTTGGCGGTAAGCATCATCCAGATTCTCCATATATTGAAGCGCAAGCTCCTTGTCCACGTGTCTTTTGATGCTTTTTTCCCCTCCGGCGATAGCAAATTGTACGCCTTGTTCGGTAATGTTTTCAAGAGAAGTGGCTTTTTTCTTCCTGTAGTGGTCAATTATCATATTGTTGGCAACCTTATACAGAAATGCTTTTATATTTTTTATTTCCCCTCCATCGGCTAAATATTTCCACGTTTTTGTAAATGTTTCCTGCATTATATCTAAAGCCAGCTCCCGGTTGGATACGCGAAAATAGCAATGCCTGAATATGGCATCTGACTGCTTTTCATAAATATTCAGATATTTTTTTTCTATTTCTTTTTGCACTGTATTTTGGCAAGTGCTGTTAAACGCGTCCAGTAGTTGAGACGCATTACACCTGCTAATCTTACACCCTTTATATAGCACTAATTAGAGACATATTCAATATAGGCGCGCATTTAGGGTTATAAATTTGGATGCGTTTTTTATGATCTTTGAAAAAATATCGGAATTTCACCCTTGGTTGTGTTAAAATATAAATATGCCGGATATTTTACCGTTTTTTGTAATACTTTTGGTTGCGCTATTTTTTTCTGAAATTTTTTATAGATTACACCTTCCCTGGGTGGTTGCTTTGGTTTTGGGTGGGATAGTTATAGGCCCCCATGTATTTGATGTTTTTACACCCGATACAACTATGAATTTAATAGGAGAGATAGGCCTTATATTTTTAATGTTTATGGCCGGGCTTGAAATACGTCTTTCTACGCTTAAGGATATAAAACTTGATGTAAGCAAGATGGCATTGTTAAATGGCATGCTTCCTTTTTTTGTAGGACTTGGAGCGGGCCTTTATTTTGATTTTGGCCTTTTGCCCTCCTTGCTCTTGGGTACTATATTTGTATCATCATCCATAGCGGTTGTTGTTCCTTCTTTAGAGAGTGCAGGCATAGCAGAAACCCGATTGGGCCAAACAATAATAGCATCGACGATGGTGGAAGATATTATGAGCTTGGTATTATTGTCAGTGCTTTTACAATCATCAAGTCCGATAACAGCTCTGCCTTTGCCTTTGTTTTACTCCTTGCTTTTTGGAATACTTATACTTATGCGCTGGATTTTGCCTAAAGCCAGGTGGTTTTTTTATTCTTTGGGCGCTCAGAAAAAAGGTATTTTTGAGTGGGAATTTCAGGAAATATTTGTTATTTTACTCGGCACCGTAATATTATTTGAACTTGTGGGACTCCATCCTATAATTGCCGGTTTTTTTGCGGGGCTTGTGCTTTCTGAATCACTTAAGGGTGAGGCGCTTAAGGGCAAGTTACGTGCTATAAGTTATGGATTCTTTATACCTGTGTTTTTTGTGGTTACCGGCGCCTCCACTAATATTAGAGTGTTTGCTGAAGCTGACAAGGCACTGTTTTTAACAATCGTTGTGGTTGGCAGCTCTATTTTGGTAAAATTTGCAAGCGGATGGATAGGTGCTCGGCTTAATGGTTTTGGGCCCATGGAGGGCGTTCTTGTCGGGGGAGCTACCATTCCTCAGCTTTCAACAACGCTTGCTGTATCTGTTTCAGCTTTTCAGTTAGGACTTATTAGAGAAGAGCTTGTAACTGCGATGGTGATTTTGAGTTTAGTAACAACATTTATAGGGCCAATTATAGTGAGATTTGCTAAATCTCAGATTGATAAATTAAAAACGGAACCGACCCCTACTGAGCTAAGTGCAGCTCAAACTTAAATATGAAAAATTATCAAAAATACCTATGGGCGTTCATAGCTATAGCCGCATTAGGTTTATTTGTGTGGCAATTTTTTAATCCTACAACACCTAAAATACAAGATTTGCGCGATAGAGCTGAAGGTTTTTTGACCGAGAATCTTGATAGGGTGGCAATAACTCCCGAACCTCTCAGAGGACCTATAAACCAGCCCATATCTGAATTAACGAGTGAGCGTATTGTTGAATGGACAAATAATCACAGAAAAGATGCCGGGCTAAACACTTTAGATCAAAATAAAACTTTAAGCGCTTCAGCCGCTTTAAAGGCCCAGGACATGCTTGAAAATCAATATTTCGCACATACCGCGCCAGACGGCACTAAGCTTGGAGATTTGGTGGCAACTGTAGGATATGAATACGTGCTTATAGGTGAAAACTTGGCTCTCGGCAACTTTGCTGATGAGCAGGCTCTTGTCCAGGCGTGGATGGATAGCCCGGGCCACCGTGAGAATATTTTACACACCAGTTATACAGAAATAGGAATAGGCCTCAGTCGTGGCGTTTTTGAGGGTAATGAAGTTTGGATTGCCGTACAGCATTTTGGCAAGCCCAAGAGCGCTTGTCCGCCTATTGATGAGAGCATTTTAGCCCGGATTAATGAAAATAAAAAAGAGTTAGAACATCTTGAGTCAGAAATAAAGCAAAAAGAACAAGAGCTGGAAAATACAGAACCAAAACGTGGTGCTGCCTATAACCAAAAAGTTCGCGAGTATAATCAGTTAGCTGATCAGTATAATGAGCTATCAAAAGAAACAAAGCAATTGGTTCAAACTTATAATTCTCAGGTGCAGGCATTTAATCAGTGCTCTAAAGGTTAAATATGACATCATCCCTTACAACTAAAGATGTACAAGGAAAGTTTGTTTTATTTGCAGCAATTTTGGCAAGTGGCATGAGTTTTCTTGCCGCCACTACTGTAAATATAGCCTTACCTTCTATTCAATATGCGTTTGATGCCCGTATAAACGATATTCAGTGGATAGTAAATTCGTATGTTTTAGTTCTTGCGGTACTTATATTAATTAGCGGCTCTTT
>JAWVZY010000047.1:0-5149 GCA_033721955.1 Candidatus Spechtbacterales bacterium | reverse complement strand
TTTGCGCCCAAAAATTTACGCTCCCCTTCACTTGTCCCAAGTGCCGCAGGTGCTTTCATTTCACGAAGTGCGTCTAAAATGCCGTTTAATTGCGCAAGAGAAGAAAAATTAAAATGAGGCACAGCCCAGCCCTCTTTTAATGCTCTTTTGTGTAGTTGAGTTAAAGTTTCCATTATTTTAATTCCTTTTTAAGATCAATTATACCTTCTTCAAAATTCTCTATCATAAGCTGATATCTCTTTTCTGCGCCCATATAGCGACGGAATAATTCATTCCAGAGGGCCTCCTGTTGGTGATAATTAAAGTTCTCAGGCCTACCCTCGCTCTGAGCGGCAAGAGAAAATGTTCTATCTTCAAGATCAAAACTTGTAAATTGCCTCTCCCCTGCCTTATTAGTGAAAAAGGCGGCTACCCAATCAGAATCCTTCCAAAATTCAAGTCCTACCTCCTCTAATCTCTCACCAAATGCTACCGCATCATCCTCCCCTTTTCTCCAGTGCAGGGACTCGGGGTTAACACGCGGCATAAAAAGGCGCGGATCATTGGGATCTACCTTCCAAAGATAACGCTGCACAATAAGCCACTCTCCCTTCTCTACGCTTGTTTTTTCAGCTACATCCCCCCTCAAAAAAGATTTTAATTTTTCGGCAAAATTTTTATCCTCATAATGGTGCTGGAAAAGCCGGCTATAGAATACTATCTCATGAAAATAATGTAGAAAAAGGGTAAAATCACGCATTAAAGATCCCTTAAGATGCTCCTGTATGGGGTTTAGGAATATAACTCCAAACTCTTTCAAATGACTTACATTATGATGTTTTTTAGCTACATACTTCTTAGCCACTTCTTTCCACTGAGGGCCTAAAACCTTAAGTTCAATTGCCCGCTCTTCAAAATCCTCAGGTGTGAAATCACTATAGGCAACATCAAAACCCTCATGCATCCATTCTTCTGTTTCTGTAAAACGAAGCGCGCTCATAATTTCCATAAGATCCTCTTTTTTAAGAAGTTCCTCCACATCTTTATAATTTAAAAGTTCAAGAGCTCCCTTGGGCGGATGTTTGCGTAATATCTCTTCGGCCTTCTCGTATTTTAGGAATTTACCACCATGCTCTGTTGCCATATTTTTCGCGGTGCTTTTAAGTTTATCAGTGGCAGCTATAGCGCCCTCATAAGTGCTTAGATCATCTCTTGTTATGCCTATATATTTATAAAGCTCGTCTTCATCTTTTTCTATTTTCTTGGTAAGTTTTTCTAAAAGCTCCTCAACAGGAGAATCCCAAGTTAAATTAAGTGCGTCTAAGCGTTTTTGTATATGTTCATCCATGTCTTTTTCCATTTCAGCTACAATTCCGCTTTTACCTGTAATTTCCTCCATGTCACGCTCAAGATTCTCAAAAACCTCAGGTTCTACTTTAGCCACTTTATATAATTTTGTATGTGTATCATTCATTATAATTTTGTTTCTTTAATTTGTAATTTTCCAAAAATCTCGGGGGAATCTTTTTTTGTAAGTAATCCGCGATTAGCACCCCATTTACTAAGTACTCCGGCGGCATTTGTGCTTGCAAGCTGCAAAGCGGAGGATATATCCTGCCCTCTTATTATAGCTGTTGTAAAACCGGAGGCAAAAGCGTCACCGGCACCTGTTCTGTCTTTGAATTCCGGTTCCTTTACAATGCCCGCTTCCCATTTCTTGCTACCATCAGATACAATAACACCCTCAGGCCCTTTTGTCATAACTACTATACCGTCCACCCATTTATCAAGCTTCTCAAAAATATCTTTCTCTTTTTTATAATCAATACCTGTCAAAATAGAGGCCTCTTCCTGGTTTACAAACAAAATATCCACATATGCCAAAAGTGGCTCCATATCTTCTCCCATTTTCAATTGGGTAGAACCGGGATTTAATGCGACTTTAACGCCCATATCATTTGCTCGCTTAAGTATGGGTTCAAAAAGTTCGGCGCTATCTCCGCTTAAATGTGAAAGATATATCCATTTTGTTTTCTTTAAAATACCGAAATTAAAATTTGAAACATCAAAATGAGCTGAGGCCCCCTTATAAGAAAGTATAGTTCTTTTACCTTGGGCTGAAATTATAACAGAATAATCCGTTTTATGTTCACTATCTTCTTCTATAAAACCGGTCTTGGCTCCCATCTCTTCCAGTCGCCGCCTTACCCCCATACCGCTAAGGTCTTTTCCTATTCTGCATATAATAGCTGTTTTTAAACCCTGCCCTGCAAATGTAACAGCAGTATTTACAGCATCACCTCCTGTTGTAAAATAAATATCTTCAACAAGAACCTTTGAACCGGCGGGAAGACATAGTGCCTCACCCGTATCAAAATTATCGCTTTTCATTTTTTGAAAAGCGTCACTGCTCATATACATATCGCGTGTAGCAGAACCGATCGTTATAATATCGTATTTAGGCATATATTTATTTTATCACAATGGGCGCCAATACTAAAAATCCCCAATTATCGGGGATTTTTAGTATCTGTATATAACATTTATTAATTACCTGTAATTGCCTGGGGTATCTGCTCAAACAAATCACTTGCCATTTTAAGCGCGTCATCAATATTATTAACTCTGCCATCAAGCTGAGCTTCATAAACCTGCCTCAAAACTTTTCCAAAACTGGGACCCGGTTTTTTATTCAAATATTTTATTAAATGCTTGCCACCGATAAGCGCTACCGGAGCTGAACTTTGAACATTCCTCTCACTTGCCTTGTGCAATAGATTTTTAATTTCTTCTTCCTTTGTATATTCTGTGCCTCGTCCTCTCCTGTCCGCCTCCATAACAAGCACAAGTTCTTCTATTTTGGCAGGTTGCAGGCGTTCAGCCAGACGATCTACAGCTCTGTCTGTGGGTTCATTATCAATTCCCGAAAGAAACATATGCTCCTTTACAAGTTTAGAAACTTTCTTTTCTATATCCCTACCCACTTCAAGCTTTTTAAGAAATTCTTTTGCCAGAACCTCCCCCGCCTTTGCGTGCCCTTTTGCGCGCCACCTTCCCTCAGTAAATTCCGTGGTCTCTGATTTGCCTATATCGTGAGTTAAAGAAGCAAGCATTATTACAAGTGCCTCATCCCCTTCAAGGCCTTCTCTGTTTATAATTTCGGCTGCGACGTCTGCAGTCATTTTTGTATGCTCCCAGACATCGCCCTCAGGATGCCACCCATATTCCTGAGGCACACCCTTGAGAGAAGTAAGCTCAGGATGTAAAACTTCAAATGCCCCGCTATGCAAACCAACTTCAAGACCCACGGAGGGTTTTACACCCTTCAATAAAAGCTTGCGCCATTCCTCGCCTATTCTGCTCTCAGGCAAGTTTCTAAATTCTTCTTTTTTTGTCATTTCCTGCATAATTTCCATTGTTCTCTCTTCCACGCTCATATTAAACCTTGCGGCAAACTGAGCTCCACGTAAAACACGAAGCGGGTCTTCCCTAAATTTATCTTCATCTGTAACTCTAAGCACTCCTTTGGCCAGATCTTTATGCCCCCCAAAGTAATCTATTATCTCGCCTGTAAGCGGGTCTTGTGCCAAAGTATTTATTGTAAAATCGCGCCTCCCGGCAGCTTCTTTGGGTGTCATGTTGGGATCTCCTTCAATTTCAAAACCTCTATGCCCCTTACCGCTTTTAGATTCGCGCCTTGGCAATGAAATATCTAAGTCATGTTCGCCAAACTTAGCTTTTATTACACCAAAGGACCTGCCGACTGTATCCATATGATCGGGGTTTAAGTTATTTATAGCTGTCTCAATTTCTTCGGTCTCAAGGCCGTAAACTTCAATATCAAAATCTTTTGACTCAATCCCAAGCAAAGCATCACGTACACTACCCCCTACAAGAAGCGCCCTGCCCCCTGCTTTTTTTATTTCTTTTGCAATATTTATTACCTCTCTTGGCGCATGGGTTAAACGCTCCCCTTTTCCGGTTATCTTTTTCCAAATACCGGCTCGTACCTCAAACACGCCAAACACTTCTTTTTTGCCGCTAAATTCTCCCCTCATATCACCTTTATATGTTTGAAATAAGGGCTGGCCTGTCTTCACATCAAAAACACGCACTACAGTAACACGCGTCCCCTTCTTTTGGCGGGCCTTCATTGTTAAAAACGGAGGCAATGCTTTATATGTTCTTGGTTTGCAGGTCATATGCTTATGCCTCAAGCCCCTTTAAGGGGCTGGGGATCTAAGTTATGAACTAAATTCATTTAGCAGAGCGAATATTTTTCGGATTCCAGGCCTGAGAAGTGAAATGTATAACATAAATAAACGCCGAAAACACAGAAACCGGGAAATATACGTCTGCCCCTTAGGGAAACAGAATAATAAACCGCCTGCTTTGTTGTTCTGGCTTGCAGTAGAGTCTACAGCTACACCATCACGCCGCGCATTCAGCTCATTATTTTGCTTCTAAAGCGTATTTAGTTCATAACTTAGATCCCCAATTAGAGAGAGTTTAGAGGTTTTTAGCCTCACCTGAAATAATTATTAAAATAATTATTTCAGGTGAGGAGCGAACTCTGTGGAGTGCTCCTCAGAGTTCGCTTTGAGATTCGTTCACCCTCTACTGGTAAACTCTTCTTCTTTTGCCCAAAGACCATCCATGGCCTTTGTCAAAGCGTCTTCCGCTTTTTGAAGAGCGGAAAGAGTTATGCGAAGATCCCAAATGATGTCAAAATTTCCATCATTTTCTGCATGTTCCAAAAGGTCAGAAACATAGTCCATAACCTTTAGGGCATCCGGCAGATCTTTGCCAATGAACTGCTTTATCTCCCGATAAAGCTCTTGAGGGTCCAGCTCCAGTAACTCTATAGACATTATCTTTCCTTTCTGTTGTTTTCATTTCCCTCACATCAGGCAAGTTTTTAAACTTAACTGGTGTGAAGGCGCTACGATCTTCGGTGCCGTAGCGCGGTGGAGGAAGTTTTGTTTTTGCAGAGAGGCCAGCTATAAATTTTTAACCGGACTTTCTGCTTTTAGACAACCCGGCAATAACATGAGCCGAGTCGTCTTTTAACTGGGTTACTGCTCCAGGCGCTCTATGAGTTCTTCGAAATGCTCGGTCATATCTAAAAATGCATTCAAATATGCACGTGCATCTTCCTCATAGCTCGTAT
>JAWVZY010000046.1:0-5220 GCA_033721955.1 Candidatus Spechtbacterales bacterium | reverse complement strand
CAACAAGTTCTCTGTTGAAGGGAGGTCCGCTAAATACACCCCAAACAATTGTAACTCCAATAGCACCGGGTTCTGCAATATCAGCAAAATATACTTCATTTCTATTATCAGGTGACTCTGTATCAGCAACCAAAACCTCGTTAACAAGAGACCCCTCGCCTAAAATATCGTATCCGGCTGAGCCGTCCATTGAACCATCAGTAGCATCTTCCCATTTTGCAATATCTGTACTCATTTGAGAGAGCATTGTGCTTGCCGCAACAGGAGCTGAAGGATCAGCAGATGATACCTCCCAACTCTCTACAGATCTCCATTTTGCATCTCTTGCTAAAAATTCATAACATGAGCTTTTAGTGGTATCTCCACCATCATCATTTCCTCCACCGCCCCCGTTTCCGCCGGGACCTCCTGCGTGATCAGGCCTATGATGAAAGCCTTCTTTGTAGCGAACTATTGCGTAACCCTCAACAACCTGGCCTGTTCCGGGATCAACTGCATTTCCAAGTGAAATTACATGCCCATTTTCCGCCGCCTCAGGAAGAACCAGTGTTCTATCTGTGCCGGGTGTTGAAAGACCGGCATTGCTAAATGCAGGCATAGCCAATACAGGATTAGATATAGCTACAAAAGCAAGTATCGTAAAAATGTATACTAACTTATATTTTGACATAATTTATATAAACTTTGTTAATTAAATTTTTATATGACCTTTGTTTACAATATTTGTTACAAGTTATATTATAATAAAGTTAAAGGATTTTGTACATACTCATGAAAAATTTACTAAAAAATAAAAATTTAATAGTTTTAATAACTGTAGCCCTAATTGCAGTTTTACTTTATTTTGTATCCGGCAATATGCGTGGCGAACAAAATTCAGCCAGTATAACAATTGATGGTAAAAAAATTGAAGTAGAGCTTGCCCAAACAGTAGAAGAAAAGGCAAGAGGGCTTAGCGCGCGCGCCTCTCTGCCGAAAGAAAAAGGGATGCTCTTTATTTTTGATGAACCTGATAAACATACATTCTGGATGAAGGGTATGAAATTCGGCCTTGATTTTATATGGATAAAAGACGGTGAAATAGTTGATGTGCACTATAATGTTCCCCCTCCAAATAAAAATACGGGCAGCCTGCCTGTCTACTCACCACGCGAACCTGTAGATATGGTATTAGAAGTTAATGCGGGATGGATAAGAGATAATTTTGGAAACGAAAATATTATAGGAAAAAGTGCGGAGCTTGCTATCCCTCAATAGTTGTGCCTATAAACTCCTTGTTTGAAAAATAATTATTTAAGTTATCTATATCAGTGCCCTGCAATAAGACGCAGGAAATTTTATTTTTTGAAGCAAAGTCCGTAGCAACAGGATCCACAGGACACCTTAAGCCCGGCTCCCATTCCTTTTTGGGTAAAAGTTTTTTATATTGTTCCCATGAAAGATCTTTAAAATGCTTAGCATTTTTATGGACATCTATATCCTTTTCATAAATATATGGAATTCTTGTGGCGATAAGTACTTCCTCTACATTAAAACGATCTGCCAAGCGAAATGCTATATAATCGGTAGACCAACCCGGACGCCAGCCCGATGCAACAAAAAGCGCGTATCTTTTAAGATCGCGCTTTTTAATAGGTTTTTCAGGATTATCTAAAACAGCAGGATACGCTATATCATAAAATATAGTTCTCAACAGATGCGCATTGAGACGAGTTGAATGAATTCCCAGCCAATCCTTGTCTTCATCTTCAATATTTACTACCTCTGTCGCGGCTTTTTGATAGTGGCGTGCAGTACTTCCGCCCCCCGCAACCAAAATAAACCTTCTTCCCTCGTTTATCTGTTCAATAATAAGATTGCGAAGTTTTTTAATATAAGCTGTATCTATTTTATCAGGAACCAATATAGATCCTCCCACCGCTATTATTGTCATCTTTTGTTTGCTGGCCATCTTTTTTATAATATAACATTATAAGTATTGTATCCACTAAAAATACCCACAAAACTGTGGGTATTTTTAGGGAGGGCACGGTATGTAACAATTCGGCTGTGTGGTAAGTGGGTCTTCGCAACTCTACTCCACGGAGCAGAGCGATGTTAGAAGTCCCATGAAGGTACTACTTGACCCGAATTTTTTCCACACCGTCCCTCTACACATATTATAACAAATTTTGCCGCAAAAAAATATATTGCGCGCAACTCTGTTATACACAATATACGGCAAAGCAATGAAGGAAAGGTGAAGTTATTTTAACTGACAACGCGGACAAAAATAAGTTCCCCGTCCCGCTATTTTTATTTTTTTTATTTTTGATCTACAGCCGGGACAAAACTCGCGATCATAAATTTTAAATCTCTCCT
The DNA here is from genome assembly GCA_033721955.1 of Candidatus Spechtbacterales bacterium. Taxonomy (GTDB): domain Bacteria; phylum Patescibacteriota; class Minisyncoccia; order Spechtbacterales; family 2-12-FULL-38-22; genus JAWVZY01. The sequence goes on along the minus strand of JAWVZY010000046.1, from coordinate 2,859 downwards.
GATATTTACCGATCTTGCCGTCGGGATGATACCAATCACTCATACTTGTACCTCCATGCCTGAGCACATCAGCTAAAACAGAGTACATCGCTTTGTATATTTGGGTTTTTTGTTTAGCTGTAAGTTGATTTACCTTGGTTTTAGGATGTATCCGGGCCTTCCAAAGAATCTCATCCACTGCAATATTTCCCAATCCCGCAAGCTTATCCTGGCGAAGCATAAAACTTTTTACCTGTGCCTTAGAATTATTAAATATCTCATTAAAATCTTTTTTACCTATATCCAAAACATTCTCTCCAAGCTTTTTTATATATGGCCGTTCAGCTAACCATTCATTAGAACCAAACCAAACAGTGCCGAACTTGCGCGGATCAATAAGAGCAAATTTAGAACCATCATCAAGATAAAAAATGAAGTGAGCATGGGGGCCTAATTTAGCATTTTTTTCGTCGGCATATCTAATATGCCCGCTCATTCTCTGGTGCAGTGAAAGCGTTTTACCTTTTTCTAAATTAATAACAACAACTTTGCCCTCCCTGTCTATATTTTTAACTTTCAAGCCCTTGAGTGCCTTATTTGTTTTTGCCACACTTCCCTCTTCACTTTCTAAACCACGGGCCCAATCAGTTCGGAATCGCAAAATGCGCTTGCCTTTTATGGCAAGCGCTAGTTTTTGTTTAGTAATTTCAGCTTCTATGACTTCTGGCATAATTAATCAAGAATTCCATCTAAATCAACATCATAAAGAATCTTGTCTTGTACATGAGTATACTCTACAAGCTCATCCTTATCAAACCAAAGATCGATTTCGGCTTCGGCTTCCTGGGCGTTTCCGGAGGCATGTACAATGTTGCGCACGGAGCGGTCATCGGCATCAGCCATTTCAAATGAATCCATAACAAAATCTCCCCTGATTGTGCCAACATCACTGCTTAAGGGCTCAGTGCCTCCTGTTATTTTACGTACAATTTCAGCCGCATGCGCACCTTGCCACACCATGGCTACCACAGGTCCTGCAACCATATATTTTTTCAAACGCTCAAGTACAGCATCGGCTACTTCAATAGGATCTTCCGAAGGCGGTTCAAGGCCTTTCTTTTTATATCCTGCAATACTTTTTTCTCCAACGCTCTTTTTCCATCCCGGATCTAGGGTATAGTGTTTTTCTATGTGGTCGGCATCAGCTACCAGCATCTTCATACCAACAAGTTTTAGACCCATGCTCTCATAGCGGCCTATTACCTCTCCTACAAGCGAACGCTGTACGCCATCTGGCTTTATTACAACAAGCGTGCGTTCATTTTTAAAATGGTCTAGTGTCTTTTTATCCATAGTGTTTATTATTAATTAAATTGAATTTCCATAACTATATATAGATATTACACCATTTATATCGTTTCGTAAAACCTGCACCCCTTGTAATCGACGTAAAACAGCAGGGTGAGGATGGCCGTATCTATTATCTCCTACCTGTATCACAGCGAGCTTTGGATTCACTTTGGCCAAAAAATATTCAACACTTGAAGAATTACTCCCGTGGTGAGGAACTTTTAATACGTCAGCAGATATATCAAGTCCGCTTTGTGCAAGCGCATACTCTGCTCTCTTTTCAATATCACCTGTAAATAAAAAGGAATCCTCCCTATAGGTAAGCTTTAAAACAAGTGATGTATCATTATCATCTTTTGTTTTAAAATGAGGAGCTGGATGTAACGCATACATATAAATATCCTCATCCAGGGTAAATTTATCTCCCTGCTCTATATGGAGCACAGGAATTTCTCTTCCTTTAATAACTTGCCAAAATTTATTTGAAAGAGGCGAATTAGAGATATTTGTACTTACCAAAACCATATCTACTTCAAAATTTTCAATTACATCTATAAGCCCGCCTATATGATCGGCGTCCATGTGGGTTGCGGCAATTATATCTATATGCCTGTCATAAAAAGGCATAATACCCGATAACTTACCCAGCACTCCGGAACCGGGAGCGCCTCCGTCAATTAAAACCTGGCTGCCGCCGGGAGTTTCTATAAATATGCTATCACCTTGTCCTACGTCCAAAAAATGTACCTCAAGAGCGCCTGATGGAATTGAAATATAAGCCAAGGCCATGCTAAGCACTGCCAAACCCAAAAACCCCCACAGTATATATTTTTGTTTTTTAGATAAAATTTTCATTTTTAACTAAATAATCCCACTACTTTCCATATATATTCAGCAAATATCCAGGAGGGGGCAGATAAAACAGTACCCACCATAGTGGGTACTATCGCTGCCATAAATCCCGAAACAAGCACTACAGGCAAAAAAGGAACTACAAGTAAGTTAGTCAGAGGGGAAACTAAAGAAAAACTGCCAAAATTATAAATTATAAGCGGAAAGGTCAGGGCTTGAGCAGATAGGGTTACAGCAAAGATCGAGACAAAACCGAAACCGGTATCTGCCACATATTTTACTTTTAAGTTATCCTCAGTCGGAGAAGAGCGAAAAATGAGTTCAGCAAACTTATGCTGTACTTTTTTAAACAGCACATCCAGCTTTTCAAAAAATAAAATTATACCCAACACTGCAAGAAAAGAAAGCTGGAAACCAATATCGTATCTTGCAATATAGGGATTAAATAAAACCATTATTGCCCCTGCCATAAGCAAGGCGCGCCATGAAAAACTTGGCCTTCCAAAAAGCTGACCTAATATTAAAACACCCGCCATAATTCCCGCCCTAACGGCTGAAGCTGGAGCGCCTATCATTAAAATATATCCTGCAACTAAAATAAGCGCGACAACACTTGCGGCCCCTCTCTTTAAACCCAGTAATATAAAAACCCAAAGCACCATAAATAAGATCAATGCT
>JAWVZY010000045.1:0-5516 GCA_033721955.1 Candidatus Spechtbacterales bacterium | reverse complement strand
TTCTTCTCCCAAAAACTGCTCCAAACCACTTATAGCCTCGGGGCTAGTTGTCTCACCGCTAACTCCAACCACAATAAAGGCAAATAGTATTGTAGCCAATGCCGAGAATAAAACACCCACTATAACCGAGCGCTTAAAGGTTTTACCATCCTTACCTATGATAAAGCGCATTTCAGGTATCGCCTGAAAACCTCCAAGAGCAAATAAAATAACCCCGTAGGGTAAAAGTATATTTTTTAAATTTATGGAATTAAAATTAGAAAATTCAACAACAGGCAGGCCTCTAATTCCTATAAGCAATAAAACGAGGCCTAAAAAACCCAATAACAGTGTTTCTGCATTAGATATTGTTTTAATTCCCTTAATTATTCCTATACTTAAAATTGCCCAAAATATTAGACCCCAATATATTTCCCCGGATAATATCTCGCCAAAAATATTAGTTAAAAATTCATTCGCAAGCAATATATAAACGATCAAGCTTCCATATATGGCAAGCACTACAGAAATTGTTGTGACATCTTTAGCGCGCTTTCCAAAATACATATCCATATAACCGGTAAGGCGATGCCTTACTCCGCTGCGATCCACCACTTCAGCATACATAAGATGTAACACCAGCATTATGGCAGTAAGAGCTAAAAACAAAATTGAGCCCGCCAAAAAACCGGCCTGAACCATGACATATGGAACACCAAAAAGACCGGCACCAATAATGGTGCCTACAAGAGAAGAGGACGCTTTTAACATATTGCTGCGCATAAGGTTTTTATTTTATTTTTCACTTTTTTCTTCCTTGTCTTTTTCAAGCGCCGGATCATGCCTGTGGGTTGGAAGTTCTATCATTTTTTCTTTTTTGACAAGTTCAAGAACTTTTTCAACAAGACGCTTAGGATCCGTATCAAAAACAACCTTACCCTGCCCCTTGTGCATTTTGGGCAAAAGCTCGCGGATTAAATCAGCTGTACCTCCTGTTCCCTCTAAAACTCCTATGGGCTTGTTATCTTCAAAAGCAACAGTAAACTCGTTCATAGTGCCCGAACGACCACAAACTATAAATACAGCATCTGCGGCTCGCGTTAACATTAAATTTCTTCCTGAAAAATCAAAACCGGTATAGATGATTATATCCATATATTCGGTGGGAAGATTATAATAATCTATATGCTCCTTTTCTGAATAAGCAGGTGAAAATCCTACCGAAAAACCATCTTCGGCCTTAGCTCCTTTTGCGGCCCAAAAAGGAGTACCGGTTGTAGCTCCTGTTACCAAAACCGCATTATGACGAACTATTTCACGCCCGAGTTCTTCAGCTTTTTTTAGGGCATCAGGTTCACAGTGACCTGTATCAGCCGCACCTGATACGCATAGTTTATAATATTTCATAGTTTTATTATAGCATTGAAAATTTAATTATATTAAAATTCAAAAACATCACCGGGCTGAGGTACCTCAGCATCTATAGCCATATAATCACGCAGTCGCACGGCAAAAGCTGTAGCTGCCTCCTCCTCTCCCTGTATGCAAAATACCTTTTTTAATTTACGCTCTCTGCCCGCGCGCATACTTTCTATCCAGGCATAAAGCCCATTTTGGTCAGCATGTGCCGAATAACCTCCTATAGCACGAACCTTAGCGCGGACCAGTATCTCATCCCCATATATCTTTACCTCTTTAACGCCCTCATACAACCTGCGCCCAAGCGTGCCTTTTGCCTGATAACCTATTATGAGAAGCATGCTTGCCGGGTCTGATAGATAGTGCTTTTCATGGTGCAATATGCGCCCTCCTGTGCTCATGCCGCTACCTGCGATAATAACCTTGGGTGCGGGAACATTATTTATTGCCTTTGACTCGTCTGTTGCAAGTGTCTTTTTGAGGCGGGGAAAATCAAAAAGCTTATGGCCGCCCTTCATAAATTCGGCCGTTTTTTGGTTAAAATAAAGGGGGTTGTTTTTATATTTCTTATAAACCTCAGTTGCTTTAATGGCAAGCGGGCTATCTAAAAATATAGGCATTTCAGGTACGCGCTTCTTATCCATGAGGGTGTGTATCTCATATAAAATCTCCTGTGTTCGCTCCAGGGCGAAAGTAGGTATCATAAGGGTGCCTCCGCTTGTTGCTACATCTTCAATTGAATTTTCTAAAATGCCCTTTCTCTCTGCCCTGTCTTCGTGGAAACGATCTCCATAAACCGTCTCTGTAAGAACATAGTCAGCATTATCTATAAACTCGGTATAATTTAAAAGCGGAGTCGGAGGATTGCCCAGGTCACCTGAAAATACTAACTTCTTCTCTTTTCCATTTTCAGTGACCCACATTTCAACTATAGCTGAACCCAAAATATGGCCCGCATCACGCAGGCGTACGCGTATATCATCGTTTACATGGATGTCTTTATGATAATCTACACCCTTAAAATGACGTGTCGTGGTTTTAACATCTTTTTCTGAATAAAGCGGTTCGCGCTTGTCATCTTTTGCTTCAGCAGCTAAAAGATGCTGGCTGTCTTCGAGCATTATAGGTGTAAGATCAGCCGTAGGGGGTGTTGCATAAATAGACCCCTTAAAACCTTCCTTTATAAGTTTTGGCAAGCGTCCTATGTGATCAATGTGGGCATGTGTTATAAACACCGCATCAATCTCTGCAGGATCATAGGGAAACTTTTCATAGTTCTGATCCTCGGCTTCTTTGAACCCCTGAAACATGCCACAATCAACAAGTACTTTTGAATTTTTTGTTTCTATTAGATAATTGCCGCCGGTAACGCTAAGTGCACCGCCGTGAAATGTAAGCTTAGCCATATAAGTAATAATTTAATATTTACTGCACAATATCTGCATTTTAACACAAAAAGTGTTAAAATATAATTATATGAATATAGATTTAACAACTGTAATATTACTGTCCTTGGGCTTCTTTCTTTTAGGAGCTGTAATTGAAGGCGGGATACGACATAAGAAAATAAAGGACAAACGTCTTGAAAAACCTCATTCAGATAGAATTGAATTTGCCCTGCACCATATAAAACATAAAGGTATAAAAAAGATAAAAAAAGAGCTCTGGCAGGAAATAACGGGCACAAGCCGTGATACAGCCACGCACGACCTTGAACACCTGGTAGAGCTTGGTCTGTTAAAAAAGAAGGGCAGAGGCAGGGGCATACATTACGTTTTTACAAAGCACGAAAAATAAACATCAAAAACTATATAAAAAACGGCCTATCTTGGGCCGTTTTTTGTTATGTAATGCTTTTTATTGTTTTATTCCTGCCCTATAAGTTTAAGAGCTAATTTAACAGCACCCTCAACCGGGTCTTTATCACATATTATAAGCTCAGCATTAGGGCATGTCATGTACTTAGGCACCTTTTCGTCAAAAGGAAATGGCGAATTGAACACTCCTCCAATAGCCACAATATCAAAATTTTCTTTTTCCATGTCCAGTTTTTTTGCTACAGCATTTATACCTGCAGCTATTTCATTGGCAGCATTTTCCAATATTTCTGTAGCTACCTTATCATCCTTCATATATGCCTCATCTGCTAATTTAGATATCTCTGCTATATCTCTTTTGCCATAGCCCTCCTCATAAACTATATCTGCAAGAGCTCGTGCTCCTTTTATCTTAAAATACTCTAAAACAAGATCTTCAAGCATGCTCTTTTCCCCTCTTCCATCAGCACTGCGAACTGCCGCGCGTAAAACATTTAATCCAATCCAATAGCCCGACGCCTCATCTGAGAGTATATAATCCAGTCCGCCCGCATAGGTCTCTTGACCTGCGGAATTTATGCCATAAAAATTACTCCCTGTTCCGGCGATCACAGTAATGCCAAATTCATTATTTGAGCAAGCCGGACGCACTATTTTTGTATCATTATAAAGCAAGAGGTTATTGGGGCTTTGAACTTTTACTGCACCAGATATGAGCCGACGCGCTTCCTGCCAGTCATCGCTTGTATTAACACCGGCTACACCAAAACAAGCGGCGAAAAACTGAGCTATCTCCTGTCCGCTTTCTTTAATAGCTACATTTACCGTTTCTTTAATATTTTTTTTGAAATCTTTTTGTGATGTCTGCAAATTAGCGGCAGCACCAACAACCGTAGCTAAAACCTTGCCTTCTTCGTTGGCAATTTGTGCTGTTGTTTTTGTTGCGCCGGCATCTACGCCTAAAATGTATTTCATATTTATTATGATATCATTATAAAAAGGAGATTCGCACCTTTACAAAAACGCTACAATATTGTATAATATACGCATCGTTCTTAGGAGGTAAGTTTGGCGCGACAAAAAAAGCGCTACAAGGTTGAAGGATGGATACCCCGGCTTGAGGTAAAAGTGGATGAATGGACTTGGTCCACAGACGAGGAAAACGCGAAACGCAATGTGCGTTTCAAGAAAAAACTCCCCGCCTGGTCCATTGTTTATATGGAAGCATGGGAAGTTCCACCCAAAGAATCCGACCAGCAGAGGCTCTTCTAGAAGAGCCTCTGCAACCATTTTCATAACTAAGAAAGGAGAGGAAAATGAGTGAGAAAAGAAAGATACCTGTAACTGTAGGTAAAAGCGAGCCCAAAGAAATAAAGGTTCGCGTAAGGCATAGACAGACGAACAATCCGCCAAGGGGCGCCGATTCGCCTGAAGTTCTTGAAAAAATAGAAGAAAAGGAGTAAAAATGACGATGCTCGCAGCTGCAGAAAAGCCGACTCAAAAGAAGCCGGCCAAAAAAGGAGTGCGCAATGTGCGCGTTCTGGAATATCGCAAAGACAAAACGGTGGGTAGCAAAAACCTGCAAGTGGCCCGTCTCCTCATCATTGATGAGGAAGAGGAGATCATATACGAATACCCTCCTCGAGTATCCACCAGAGAGGGCGTAGAAATAACTACCGCCGCCAGAGAGAGAAAAAAGCTCGACAAGTATATAGAAAAACTTGTACCGACACTGCTCCCGGACAAGAAAAACTGGAGAGCCGGCAAGGAAAATTTCAATTTCCTTATGGAAAGAGGCGGTTTCAAATACTACCGCGAGTTTCCCTCAAAGGTAAGAACGTATTAGTACCACAAAGAGCGCTTGCTTAATCTGCAAAGATAAGGCAAGCGCTCTTTTAAATTGGCGCCTCCCGACCCCTTCCCTCAGAGTGGTGGCATCAGTTTCGAGAGGTTTCAAAAAGGGTTTTAGCATAATTCCAGATTTCGGGTTTATTCTCTGCTTCTTTCAGCCAATACCACCACTCTGCACCCCATAAGTAATAGGTGTCCCAGCCGATATTTAAAGCAAAATCTACATTTTCTTTAAACTGCTCTAAGCTCATGCTTTTTTCCTGCTCATCAAATGGGGCCTCTGATAAAGGAAGTACAGTTACCCAGGGTTCTGCCTGCATCTCTACCACAATTACATCAACGTCAGGCCAAAAAAACTGCATAAATTTAGCTTTTCTAGCGTGGAATGTGGGTGTAAAAAATTTATACTCTAAAAATCCTATGCGCTCGTCATAAATAATGCGATAAAGC
>JAWVZY010000044.1:0-5676 GCA_033721955.1 Candidatus Spechtbacterales bacterium | reverse complement strand
TTCAAGATTTTTAATATTTTTATCATATCCTACAATAAACCACCCCTATTCTTTTAAAGATTCGGCTAAATTTCTGCCCATTTTACCAAGGCCAACAATACCGAGCTCCTTTTTTATACGTTCTTTTACAATATGATTTTGCGCTATATCAACCGCCTTTACGGGTTCGAGTGTCCCCGGTTTATAATTTTTAAGAGGTACTTTATTTTGCTCCCACGCCTCTAAAAATGGGTCAATAAAATTCCACATTGCCCTAACCTCATCCGTACTTACAAATAATGTATTATCTCCCTCTATACAATCCAATAAAAGCTTTTCATACTCTTCAACATATTGAGCGCCTTGATTATTTTTGCGCATAGTAAAATTAAATTCCCCCTCACTAACTTCAAAGTCAAGGCCGGGCTCTTTAGTTAGAAAAGTGATCTTTATACCCTCCTCAGGCTCAAGGGTAAACTTAACCTGATTTCTATAATGTTCTTCAATTTCCGGCGGGCACATACAAGGATTGGGATGTTTAAAGGTTACTACTACTTCCTTTAACTGTTTCTCTAAGCGCTTACCGCTTTCCATATATATAGGCACATTGCGCCAAAGCGGATGGCTTAAAAATCCCCGTATTTTAAAATATGTCTCTGTTTGGCTTTTATTATCCACACCTTCTATTTCTCTATAGCCCTTATGCTGAGCACGATAACTGAATTTTTTAATATCTTGAGGAGGCGGGGGAGTAAGTGTGCGCATTAGTTCTGCTCTTTTTAGACGTATAGAATCCGATCTAAAATCTTGAGGGTGATCCATGGTAACAAGCGCCAACATTTGTAAAAGATGGTTTTGCCCCACATCCCTGAGAGCGCCAACACCATCATAAAATGCTCCACGATTTTCAACCCCTATCTTTTCCCAAAGGCGTATATCTATTTTTTCTACGGATCTATTATTCCATGAAGATTCCAGTAAATTATTAGAGAAACGAAATGCCAGTATATTTTGCAACATTTCTTTGGCTAAATAATGATCTATTCTATATATTTGGTTCTCATTAAATAAGGTGCTTAATAGCTCATCCAGCCTTCTGGCAGTTTTTGCATCCTTGCCAAAGGGTTTTTCTACAAGTATGCGTGTCCAGCCCTCTTCGGGGCTGCAGGGGGCTGTAAGGCCTGTTTTAGACAAATTACGGGCTATTATTTCAAAAAATTCCGGCAAAACAGCAAGGTAAAAAAGTTTATTACTGCAAACTCCCCAATTATCATCTATATCTGTTACAGCATCTATAAGCTCTTTATAATCTTCCTTCTTTTCAAATAAACCCTGCCTATATGTAAACATGGAGGAAAAATTATTTTTTTGTTTTTTTGTAGCACCCTTAAGTTTGCCCGCGGCAAATTTTTGAAATTCCTCATCTGTATATTTAGATTTAGCAAAACCAATAACCTTAAATTTTTCGGGAAGTTTCCCTTTTTTATATAAATTAAAAAGCGCGGGAATTATTTTTTTCTCCGCGAGATCTCCTGTTGCACCCAGCATTACAAATATTGTAGGGTTTCCATTTAATTTATGATGTTCCATGTATTTACTATAACACAGCTGTCAAATACGATAATTTCCTGTATAATATAAATATATGCCAAAAGAAGTACAATACTCACAAAGCGATTTGCTAAATAAAATAATAGAAGACGCCATGGAGGCAAGGGCGAGTGATATTCATATTGACCCTACAAAAACAGATCTTCTTGTACGTTTTAGAATTGATGGCACTCTGCATACAGCTGAAAAGCTCAGTAAAAAACTTTCAGAAGAACTTGTATCACGCATTAAAGTTCTTGCTCAAATGAATATTACAGAACGAAGGTATCCCCAAGATGGCCACTTTGAATATCAATATGATGACAATGTATTAAATATTCGTGTATCTACGTATCCTGCGGTAAGCGGAGAGGCAGTAGCCATGCGGCTTTTAAATAGTGAATCCATGCTTATGCCGCTTAAAACAATGGGTATGGCAGAAGACCAATATGAGATAATGCAAAATCTTATAAAAAGTCCCTATGGCATGATACTAGTTACCGGTCCTACCGGTTCGGGTAAAAGCACACTTTTATACTCAATATTAAATACCTATAACCGTGTTAGTAATAATATGATAACAATTGAAGACCCGGTTGAACTCCGCATGGGCGGCATGCGCCAATTGCAAGTTAATGAAACTTTAAATCTTACCTTTGCAAACGCTATGCGTGCAGTTTTGCGCCAAGATCCCGATATTTTAATGATAGGGGAGATACGCGACGATCCCACGGCAGAAATGGCCTTCCAGGCATCGCTTACTGGGCGCCTGGTCTATTCAACCTTTCATACGTATGATCTGCCGTCTCTTGTAACCCGCTTTCATGAGATGGGAGTGCCTTTTACGGTGATATCACAAGCCCTTATGGGCATTATGTCCAAACGCTTGCTTCGTAAGATCTGTGATAATTGCACTGTCGATTATAAACCTAAGCCGGAAGAGCTTATCACTATCGGCGATAGAGAACTAAGAAATTCAAAAAAGGGGGAAGGATGTCAAAAATGTATGGCAACCGGATATCACGGCAGGACAGGTCTTTTTGAAATAATCCCCTTTGACGATGACCTGCGCTCATATATACTGGAAAGAAGGTCTCCTGCCGAAGTTAATAAGCTCCTCAAAGACAAAAACATAAAAACCCTAAAAGAGGCGGCTATTGAAAAGGTAGAAAATGGAGAAACATCTTTAGAGGAAATAAACAGAGTACTTGGAGTTTAGGCAATCAAATATTTACACAAATAGTAAATTCTTATGACAAATAAACTAATAACAATTTTATCTATTGTTGCTGTTGCAGGTGTTTTTGCCCTCGGCTTTTATTTTGCTAATGACACCAACGCGCCCGCACAAAATAATAACACAACTAATGATCAAAAAAATATGGAAGAACAAACACAAAATCCAATAGCTACGTTAAAAACTAATATGGGTGATATAAAACTTGAATTATACATGGATAAAATGCCCATAACTGCCGGCAATTTTATTAAACTGGCCGAAGAAGATTTCTATGACAATACAAAGTTTCATCGTGTTATAGAGGGCTTTATGATACAGGGAGGAGACCCCAACTCAAAAGGCGATGATTCTTCAATTTATGGCAGGGGAGGGCCTGGCTATACAATTGAAGATGAATTTGTAAAGGGACTGAGCAATACAAGGGGAACTATTTCTATGGCCAATACAGGACAGCCAAACTCAGGAGGCAGTCAATTTTTTATAAACCAAGCAGATAATATAAATTTAGATTTTGACAAACAACCTCTTACAAGCAAACACCCTGTATTTGGCAAAGTCATTGAGGGTATGGATGTTGTAGATAAGATTGCCGCAGTTGACACAGGTCCGCGCGACGTACCTGTTGAACCTGTGGTAATTGAAGATATAATTATAGAAAAATAACTAAAATAAAACTCCCTAAGCAGGTTCCAATGAGGGACCTGCTTTTATATTGACAATTTTAATAAAATAGTTTATAATAATAGCAAATAATCGAGCATGAACTCTTCATGAATCCTTCATTTGAAGGATATATGCTTTTAGATAATATAATTTTAAATTAAAAAATATGAAGATCCTGATCGTTGAAGACGAAGAAAAATTAGCAAAATCTATAAAAAGAGGATTAAAATCCAAAGGTTTTACAGCGGATTATGTACTAAATGGCGAAGATGCGTTGCGTCGCTTGCTTATGAATAGTGAAGATTATGATCTTGTAATACTTGACCTTATGCTTCCCGGTAAAAACGGAGGTGAAGTATGTAAAGAACTGAGAGAAAAAAACATAAATTTACCGATCTTGGTTTTAACAGCAAGAGGAGAGACGAGCGATAAAGTAGAACTTCTAAATAATGGAGCTGATGATTACCTGGTAAAGCCGTTTTCATTTGAAGAATTATTTGCCCGAGTTAACGCGCTTCTCCGGCGTCCTGATAAAACTTTAGCTCCGGTCTTAAAAATACATGATATAACCTTAGATCCCGGTAAATATGAGGTATACAAAAAGGACAAAAAGATAGACATGACACCAAAGGAATTTGCGCTCTTGGAATATTTAATGCGCAATCCCAACCGTGTTTTAACAAGAGAACAAATACTAAGCCACCTCTGGGGCTTTGATTTTGACGGCTTTAGTAACGTGGTAGATGTACATATTAAAAATTTACGCAAAAAGATAAATGATTCCAACAGAAAAAATATACTTGAAACGGTTAGGGGAGTGGGTTACAAAATTAAAGAATAGTTTTCCAAATGAACCCTTTGTGGCCGCTCGCATAAAATTAAGCGCATTTAGCGCTGTAGTTTTATTACTTCTTTTAATAATTTTCCCTGCAATTGCCATAAACGCAACTGAATATTTTTTAGAGCATTTATTATTTGCTACTTTTTTTGTTTTTATTATTATTACAATATCAAGTTATTTTGCATATAAATTTGTCCTTGAACCCATAGAAAAGCTCTATAACGCTCATAAAAAATTTATTGCAGATGCATCTCATGAACTTAGAACACCTTTATCTATTATGAAATCAGATATAGAGGTTAATCTGCTTGATAAAGATTCCATTACAAGAGAGGAGCTTATAGAATTACTTGAAGAAACAGATAAAGAAATAGATAAAATGGCAAATATCATAAAAAATCTTTTAAATATCTCCCACATAGATTCAAGTAGACAAGAAATGCCCTTTCATAAAGTTAATATAGAGAAAGTGGCAAAAAAAGCTATAAAAGATCTTGAGCCCGCATTAAATAAAAAAGGTATTTATATAAAAACAGAGGAATTGAAACCCTTAGTTATATGGGCAAATGAAACTGCTGTCGAGGAGCTAATAATAAACCTACTCAATAACGCAATAAAGCACACTTTCAAAAATGGAAATATAACTATAAAAACCAATCTTTTGGATAATAGAGTTATTTTGGAAGTAATTGATACAGGTAAAGGAATTGAAAAAGATGATCTTCCCCATATATTTAATCCGTTTTATAGAGGAAGAGGAATGGGAATAACATCTACAGGTTCCGGTCTTGGGCTTGCCATAGTAAAAGATATAGTTCAAAAACACAAAGGCAAAATAAAGGTAGAAAGTACCCCCAGGAAAGGTACTCGAGTTATTGTAAGCTTTTTGTCAAAAGACGCTTATTTGGAAAAAAGCGTCCCTAATAAAAAAATATTGCGGCCTAACATATACTAATAAAATTCTTCATAAAACCTTCATACCTTATATACTATAATGAGCTTAGATCCTTTATAAAAGTGAATAATTAATTAGATTCCATCGGTCGGATCCGCAAAATAAGGCCTCGAGAATCTATAAATCCGGAATTATTCACTATAGCAGGACAAATCTGTATGTCTTGTTAAACGGGTTCTAAAGGAAAGGACGCAATGCAAACAACTGCGCAAAATCCTCGCTTAGCGGGGATTTTGCGTTTTCAGGTTATTTATTTTTCCACAATTTTTCCACAATAAGTGGTTATATAGGGCTTGACCGTGTTTCTGTACCTGCTATAATGAATACTGAGGACGGAAGGAAGTCTTCGGACTAACTTCTATCCTCGTACGAGGACGCAAGGAGGACTTCGGTCCAAATTGCATCCTC
>JAWVZY010000043.1:0-5975 GCA_033721955.1 Candidatus Spechtbacterales bacterium | reverse complement strand
TGTTAAATTGAATCCATAAATGCAAAGGAGGCCGCAATGAGAAAACTTTTCAAGTGGAGCTTTATTGGTTTGTTTGTGTACATTTTCTTGCAGGTTATAGACAACATGTTAAAAGACAGCGGAAGAGAGTTTCGTGCCCCTCTGGCACCCCGGCGCCAATATAGTGGTTCTATAACTATACCTGTTAGCCGGGAAGCACTTGATAGAGAATATAACTTTGAAGACATGGACAGGTTCATAGAAAGCGTCCAGAAAGATATACATGATCTATAAGTACATTTAAGATCCCGCCAAAAGCGGGATTTTTCTTATCTAAGGTATCTGTTTGTCTTTTTTATTGGTGCCGAGGCCACGCGCAGAAATTGCCTGTGTGGCGATGTGCCCTCTTCATATTTTAATGAGTGCATAGCATAGACGCCCAAAGTTCCAAGAATAGATATAGCAATAAATATAGGTGTATAGCCGTAGTTGCTTATAACAAATCCGCCTATAAAACCTGCCGCACCCAGTCCCAGGCCTAAAATAGATGATTCAGCGCTCCAGCTTTCACTCTCTCTACCCTTTTCAACATGTGTCATAAATACGCCTCCCCAGGCAGGCACCGCCATAGAAACACCTATAGCGTGTACAAATTGCAGTATAAGTATATGCCATATTTGGTCGGCAAAAATATAAAACAAAGGAATAGTGCTCATAATTGCCGTACCCATCATAAGAAAATTAAGATTTGTTTGCCGTGCCTGTTTTTGGTCTAAATACTTACCTATTGGAATTTGCATTAGCGCTTTAGATGTCCAGTATATGCTAATTGCAATACCAACTACAAATATAGTGCCTCCTTTTATTTCATCCAGTATATATACGGCAAAAACAGGGGAGACAAGCCCCCAGCCGGCATAAACTATAAAATCATAGAAAATAAGCGTTCTTACTACTCTGTTTAATTTTGGAATAAATCTTCTCATATTTTTATTGTAATTTTCTTTTACTGTGCTGAACACCACCCCTTGTGGAAAAGTTACACCATTTATTAGTTATTTGCGCTATAATGGAGGATAGGGAGTGAAATGAAAGCTTGCTTTCATTTCCGAACGACGCACATTACAAGCTTTGCTTATAATGGAGGATAGGGAGTGAAATGAAAGCTTGCTTTCATTTCCGAACGACGCGCATTACAAGCTTTGCTTATAATGGAGGATAGTAGCCCGGGGTTTATAACGACTCCAGGTAAAATTTGTTACATAGGTCGAAATTATTAATTAAATAATTAAAATATGCGAAAAATTACATCAATATTTTTAATACTTGCTCTTGTTTTCGTTGCCGGCCCTGTTTTGGGGCATGAAGATGAGGAGCATGATACGCGCGAAGATGCAGTTGACCACAGAATGGAAGAACGCCAAGAGCGCGTTGAAGAGTTAAGAGAAGAACGCCAAGAGCGCCTTGAAGAGCGCCAGGCACAAATAAGGGCTCAAATGGAGGAGAGGATGCAAGAGAGGATAGAGAACCTTATGGACCGGTTAAATGCCGTAAATGACCGCCAGACAGACGCGTTTTTGAATCATTTGGATAGAATAGAGGCGGTATTGGATAAAATTGTTGGCAGGATAGATAATTTTGAGGAGGAGCACCCCGAACTTGACCTTTCAGATGTACGCGATGATGCGGGTGAAGTGCGCGAAGCAATAGATGAGGCCCGCGAGGAAGTCCTTGAACAAAAAGAGAAGATCTACACCGTAGAAATTGACAGTGTGGATTCAATGGGAGAGGCATTGCACGGTGTTGTATCTGAGATGCGTGAAGATATGCACGAACTGCGCGACAGCTACTTGCATTCTGTGCGCGAGGCCTTGCATGAAATGTTCCAGTCCCTAAAGGACGCGGTTAACGATTACAGGGACGATCTTGAAGAAGATGAACACGAAGACGATGAAGATGAACACGAAGACGATGAAGACGAAGATCACGAACATGAAGACGATGAAGATGAAGACCATGAACACGAAGACGAAGATAACGAAGAATCAGAAGACAGCACAACTTAAACAATTAACCAAATAAAGAATTTATGGCTTTAAATAAACGAATATTGCTTCCTGTACTTGTACTTGCGGTAATTGTAGTTGCTTTTGTCTTTATGGTTACCCGCCAGCAGGCCGTAGCTCCTACAGCAGACAATACCGCCGCTGATGGAGATAGCGTTGAGGCAATAGAGCAGGATCTTGAAGATCTTGACCGCGAACTTGATCAGATGGATTCTGATTTTGAAGAATTAGATAACGAAATAGATCAGCTTGAGCAGGAGGTAATGGCTCAATAGAGCTAAAAAAGCTTACTATAAAAAACAGTCCTGTACAAACGGGCTGTTTTTTAGTATAGTATGCTCAGTTCTAAATAGAGAAGAGGTGAATAGTGAAAATTAGAAATATATTCAAGCTGGGGCTTATGCTTGTAATACCTGCTTTTTTGTTGGTATTTCTCATAGATATAGTCCTCGGAACTTTCCAGGTATTCTACCCGTTTTTTGACCTTATACACCTGCCCAAGTGGCTTTATAAGCCGGTTTCGGCTGTCCTCGCGGTTTTATCCGCCGGTGGCGTGGGTGTAATATTAACTGCAGGATGGGTTGATTGGTTTTTTTCCCGGATACCTATTATCAAGTATCCCTGGAATCGCTTAAAGGCAATAGCAGATCGACTGGCCTTCATTATGCAGGGCGGTTATAAGATAGTTATGTATAGCGGTTACCATAACGGTACTACCCGTGAACGGCCCGGTATTGTTTTGGGAAAGGTACTGCGTGAATTTCACGATGGCACAAAAAAGAGCCGTCTTGTGGTAATGCAGCCCATACCAAATGTATTTGATTCCCTTCTTATACCGTATAGAGATACCGAGGTCTTGGTAGGAGACACAAAAGAACTCGTGCTGTATATGGCTACAGGAGGCATTATTAGCCCGCCTGTTATTAAAACAAGAGAATGGACATCAGCTGAATATGCAGACGTTCCCGATATTGCCGAAGATAAAAACTACAGAAACGGTAAAGATAAGGCCTGATAAGCCACTCATAGCCGGTTTGTATTAGATTGCAAACCGGCCTTTTTTATGGCAACATACAAAAGGAATAATATAATATAAAAATTATGGCAAAAGTAAGAAAAGTAATAATACCTGTAGCCGGAATGGGCACTCGGTTTCTTCCTGCTACAAAAGTACAACCTAAAGAAATGCTCCCCATAGCCGATAAACCCGTCGTGCATTATTTGGTTGAAGAGGCGGTGGAGAGCGGTATAGAGGAAATACTTTTTATAATAAATTCAAATAAGCACGTTATAGGCGATTATTTCGCCCGCGACCTTGACCTTGAGAATTTCTTAAAAGAGCGGGGTAAGCATGATTTGCTGGATCAGATAAAACATATACATGATATGGCTCATTTTATGTATGTACACCAGGATGAGCCCCTCGGCAGTGGTGATGCGGTCATGCGGGGCAGAAGCTTTATAAACGACGAGCCATTTGCCGTTTTCTATGCAGATGATGTCATGGCCTACCCGGAGGGTAAACCGGCCTTAAAACAGCTTATAGACGTCTATGAGGACAAACAGGCGGCGGTTATGGGCCTGGTGGATGTTCCAAAAGAGTATACATATAAATATGGCGTTATAGATGGCGAAAAAGAGGCAGAGCGCCTCTATAAGGTAAATAATGTAGTAGAAAAGCCAGAACCGGCTGAGGCCCCCTCAACTTTGGCAAGTGTGGGCCGGCTTGTTTTAACTCCTGATGTTTTTGAACATCTTGAAAATGCCCCTCTTATAAAGAAAGAGGTGTACCTTGCAAGCGCTCTTGGCACATTGGCCGAAAATGGTAAAATGTACGGATACGAAATGGACGCCGACTGGCACGATTGCGGTAATAAATTTGGTTTTTGGAAGGCCAATTTTGAAATGGGTCTTGAAAATAAGATAATAAAGGAAGAGGCACAGGAATATCTAAAAAAATATTTTGAAGATAACTTCAATGGTTAAATTTATTTCATTAGTTTTAACTTTGGGGCTGGTTGTAAGCCCGCTTTCTGCTTTAGCTCAAACCACTGTAACAAATAACTTTTATGTTGATTCGGGTTTTGACTTTGCCGGCAGAAGCAAGGTAGCTTCATCTATGCGCGGGGAATCTCAAAATGCATATTTTTTTGTTGAAGATCTTTACTATAATAGCTTAACCAACTCCAAAAGAGATGAATTAAATAAAAAATTGAATGCTTTAGGCGGGGAGTTTGATACAAATATTTATCCGCGTCTCCGCTCTGTTTATGGCAGTGAGTGGAACCCGGGCATAGATGGCGACTCTAAAATAACCGTACTTATAACCCGCACAGAGCCGGGTGTGGCGGGTTATTTTCTTGAGCGCAACGAACTTTCCCGCAGTGTAGATACCGCATCAAACGAGCGTGAAATGCTTTATTTAAGTTCAGATATTATTTTAGAAAATACCGCAAAAGCTCATTTAGCGCATGAGTTTGTACACCTTATTGAATATAACCAAAGAACCCGCATGCGCACTCCCCAGCAGAAATGGCTTTCAGAGGCCCTTGCAGATTACGCCCCCACCTTACTGGGCTACAACAGTGTATTTGAGGGCAGTTACCTTGAAAACAGGGTAGATGATTTCCTTTCCTTTTCATCTGACTCCTTAATTAAATGGAATAATAAACCGGTTGATTTCGCCACCTCATCTTTGTTTATGCACTATCTTGCAGGTCATTATGGAAATAATTTGCTTACAAACATAATGACATCTCCCTCCACAGGGGAGGAGGCGGTAAGCTCGGCCTTGCCGGGGGTTGATTTTCGCGACGCGTTTACTGACTGGTCTGTAGCAAACCATATAAATTCTACAGGTAAATATGCCTATCGCAATCCGGGGCTTACATTTAGCAATTTGCATATTTCAACTCCGCTTCAATATTCAATATTTTCAAACTCAGAAATTACAACAAACTTTTTTGTGGAATATGGTGCCGCCGCCGGGTTAAAATTTGTACCCGGCCAGTTTGGCAATACAGGAAGAAATGTTTTGCGCGTACATTTTGACAGCTCAGGTTCTTCGGGTAATTTTAACGTGCCTTATGTGGTAAATGATATTTTTGGAAGGAGCGAGGTGCACTTTATAGACCTCCAGGCAGAAAAGGGCACCGCTTATATAGAGGACTTTGGTATAAATGTAACTTCAGTTATTGTTATTCCCTCAAATTATTACAATACAACAGTAAATAATCCCCCTTCGGGTTCTTTTACCATAAGGGTTAATATGGCAGAGAAAGCAGGGGAGAGCGGGCATGTTAACGGCGTTACGGATTATGCAGACGGGGCACTTTTAAGGGCGCAGGGTGATACAAAAGTATATGTAATAAAAAAGACGCCATCGGGCGAACTGTTTAAGCGCTGGATACCCACAGCTGAAATTTTTGAACAATACGGCCACTTAAGATGGCAGGATATAATAGATGTGGATGCTTCAGTATTAGATAATTACCAGGAAAGCCGCCTTATTAAATTTATAGGGGACTATAGGGTGTATGAGCTCAATACAGGCCACACTCAAAAACAGTGGCTTAATATAACCCCCTCTCAATTTGAGGCCCGTGGTTATAACTGGAACCAGATATATGAGGTAAACCAAAAAGAATATAACTACTACAGTACCGGAGTACCAATAAATTAAATAATTTATTACTTAATAAAATTTAAAAGCGGTGGAATTAAGAAATATTTTATCCGCTATAATAAATAAATCCCGTTAGGGATTTTATTTTGGAGTTTTGAATTTGAAATCTGTTTGTTTCTTGCGTCCTTTTGTGTAATTATTTGGCCATAACTTTTGGACAAAGCAACCTTGTGTCAGCAAGCTTTTTTGTTTATTATAAAAGGTAATATGGTTGTGGATATAAACGAGGAAAATAATCCGGACTT
>JAWVZY010000042.1:0-6105 GCA_033721955.1 Candidatus Spechtbacterales bacterium | reverse complement strand
TGGTGTTGGAGCCTCCAGAGTGCGTAACTTATTTGAGGAAGCGCAGGCAAATTCACCCGCCATTGTATTTATTGATGAAATTGACGCTGTAGGCAGGCATAGGGGTGCGGGTCTTGGCGGAGGTCATGATGAACGCGAGCAAACTCTCAACCAGCTCTTGGTTGAGCTTGATGGTTTTGCTCCAAATAGTGGTGTAGTTGTTATAGCAGCAACTAACCGCCCTGATATTCTTGACCCCGCTCTTTTGCGTCCCGGGCGCTTTGACAGGCAGATAACAGTTGATGGACCGGATATTAACAGCAGACAGGCAATTTTAGAAGTGCATTCCAGAGGGAAGCCGCTTTCTTCTGAAGTTAACCTTAGAGTGCTGGCACGCAGGACTCCGGGATTTACCGGAGCTGATCTGGCCAACCTTGTAAATGAAGCAGCTCTTTTAGCTGCCAGA
The DNA here is from genome assembly GCA_033721955.1 of Candidatus Spechtbacterales bacterium. Taxonomy (GTDB): domain Bacteria; phylum Patescibacteriota; class Minisyncoccia; order Spechtbacterales; family 2-12-FULL-38-22; genus JAWVZY01. Next base: position 5,660 of record JAWVZY010000042.1, on the reverse strand, counting down.
AGAAATAAGAAGCAAATCACTCAATTGGAACTTGAAGAGGCAATTGACAGAGTAATTGCCGGACCCGAGCGCAAGACAAACGTTATGAGTGATGAAGAAAAAAGGATGGTCGCTTGGCATGAAACAGGTCATGCTCTTGTGGGCTATGCTCTTAAGAATACAGATCCTGTGCATAAAGTAACAATTGTAGCGCGTGGGCGCTCTCTTGGTCACACTTTGGCATTGCCGACTCATGACAAATATCTCAAGAGAAAAAGTGAGATGCTTGATCAGATTGCTATGTTAACCGGTGGACGGGCTGCTGAGGAAGCTGTATTCGGCGATCCGACAACAGGTGCAGCCAATGACCTCCAAAAGGCAACTGAAGTTGCCAGGAGCATGGTAATGGAGTATGGCATGAGCGAAGAGCTTGGCCTTCTGCAGTATGGTAAAGATAGCGGTAATGTATTTTTGGGCCGTGATTATTCGCGGGAAGCGGATTACGGTGATGAGGCAGCAGCTGCAATTGATCGCGAAGCGAAAAAGATCGTAGATAATGCTTATAGGGTTGCCGAAACCATAGTTGAAAAATTCAAGGATGGAGCCATGAAAAGAATGGTAGAGGCCTTGCTTGAAAATGAAACAGTTGAAAAGGAAGAGATAGCTGAGTTGTTTTCTGATGTCCCGCATAATCTTTGGGACTTTGAAACAAACGAAGTAGAAAACTCTGTCCTTTAATAGACAGAGTTTAGTTAAAAGTTATTTAGCAAAACCCGCTTTTGAGTAGCGGGTTTTTATTTTTATAATTTTTTGCGCATAAAGAAAAATCCCGCACCCCCTCCAGCTGCAACTAATATGCCTATAGTAAAAGGCAACAGTCCACCTGCACCCCCGGTTTTATTTGTTGTTTGAGCCATAAACTCTTCGGTAGTTATTGTTTCGTTTTCTTGTTCTTGGGGTATATCCTCTTTTTTAGGCGCTACTTTTGTAGCCACTTTTTTTACTCTTTGCTGTTTGCTGCTTACTACAGGATCAGGTTTTTCATTTTCAGAGCCCGGGGTTGCATTATTAGTCCATATCCAATCATTCTCTATAAGCGCATAAGAATAACCTTCATCAGCTCTGCTATATTCGACCTCATCACTTATTGTTTTATCAGGAAAGAGCAGGCGTACATTGTCGCCGCTATTATTGAGTGCCAGATCTGTTATATCAGCGGAAAATACTCTATATTCACCGGGCAGTATATTTGTACCTTCGGGAAATATAAACGGGTTACTGCCTCCTTCCATATCATCTAGTATCCAATTTGATATATCTATAGTTTCATTGCCCGTGTTTAAAAGCTCTATCCATTCATTTTCACTGTCTGCGCCCTCAGGACTGGGCATAAACTCAGATAACACAATATCAAATGTTTTTATAAAATCAGGTTCCTCCTCGCTAGCTGTTATTTCTAATTGTTCTTCTTCGGACAAGTGTTTACTTGTCTTTTCTTTTTCTAGCTCCTGTTGCACCTCTTCGTTAGGTTCTGCATTGTTTTCAGGGCTGGTTTCATTCGGTTCCGGTTCTGGTTCGGGCTCTGGAGTTGGCTCGGGGCTGGTCTCTTGTGTATAGTTTGGCTCGCCTGGAGTGCCGCCTGTGGGTCCGTTAACCCAGGCGTTATCTACAAGAGACATTGTCTCCTTTGTCTCATTGTTTCCGGCAGGCCAGCCACCAGGGGCATTTATTTCATCTATAATATTGCCCTCTGCATTAATTAATTTTAGATCTTCGCCCTCAGGGTTATTTTTTAGGGCATGCTTATAATATCTGGAGCCGTATATAAGGTCAGCTTTACTTATTATTGTTGAGGTTTCATTATTTCTTGCCGCTATATAATAACTACCGGCATCAATTGTACCGCTAAGTTCAATGATTGGGGTATCGTCAGCTGCTTTTAGTATCCAGCCGTCTAAGGCAATGGGGGAGTCAGTATTATTATAGAACTCTATCCATTCATTGTAATGGCTGTCTTCTTCGGCTGTATCTCCCATCCAGGCAACTTCGTTTATAATAATGCTTTTTGCTTCAGCGCCGTATGCCTCATTCCATAAATATAAAAACCCCGCAATTACCACGGCCAGAAATATTATCATAGCAACAACACAGTGTTTACACATATATTTTAATAACGATTAGTTGTATTATAGTGGTTAGAGTATCAAACAATAAATTATTTGCAAGGTTTACATATTTAATATTTTACTATATAATCTTATACAGTTCCCAGAGCTAACAAGCCACAGAAAGGAAAGTAATGGAACATAAATATATTCCGCGGTTTGTAATCGTTTGGACATTCTATGCCTGGCGCTTTGTCGCCGGAGCATTCGGCATTAAGGTTGAAAGACCCTGGAAAGAGCAGTTTTGTACGCCCTTTTGGCTCTCGATTCTTGGACTTACAATAGGTTTGCCGATCGTTTTGCTCGCTTATGCCACAAGATTGTTTTTGAAAAGTGAAGCAAAGGAAAAAATAGCTGATGCCGCAGGGCGTTTTACAAACACTATGCTGGCAGACATATTGCTATTTGTAGCTATGATAGTTTCTGTATTGACCGTTTTGGCAGTAGCGGGGTTTCTGGTATACCTGCTCATAAAAGAGCCCAGGGTATTTTTAGGCATTCTTTCTGCACTTGCTATAGGTGCATCTATCATCCTACTTCTTAGAGGCATTACAGATCTTGCCTTCTTTATTAATAGTTGGCATGATGCAGATGGATCTGAGGTTATTGAGGTAATCCCCGAGTATAGGAAAAAAGTTACCCTTGCAAGGTTTCTCAGGAAGTTTGTACTGGTACTTTTCCTCCCGCTTATTATTGCCTGGAAGTTAGCAAAATTTATGGGTTATATGGTTTATGCGCTGTATAACAGGTTCTGCCCCAGGGTTGAACTGAATTAGTTTTTTGCCCCCCGGATAGATTAGCTATCGCGCGGGGGTTTTTAGTTTATGCTTGCCACTGCGCTTATATCATTATATACTATAATAAATTAATCTTTACTTCATAAATAATATATATGACAAAAGAGAATTACGAAAAGAAAAAAGAAAAAAGAAAAAAGAAAAAAGAAAGACAAAGAGCTGAGGCAAAAAAAGAGAAAATAAAAAAACAGCTTACCTGGTTTGGAGTTATACTTTTAATAGTGGGGGTTTTAGGCTATCTGATATATATAGGCACTAAAAATCAGGCAGAACTTGTGGGTGAATTCCATGCATCTCAGGGCGAAGAGCATGTTGTTGCAGGCGAAGAAGAGCCGTATGAATGGAATACTTATCCACCTACAGGCGGCTGGCATGATGCAAACCCACTTCCCGGTAGCTTTTATGAGACAGAGCAGAATTTACCTCGTATTATACACAGCTTAGAGCATGGTGCAGTTGTAATTTATTATAAGGATAGTGTGCCCCAGGAAGAACTTGATCAGTTAAGGGATTTATATGAAAGATTTAGGCGGGATAAGGTAGTTGTAGCGCCGCTCAATGATATGGATACAAATTATGCTCTTACTGCTTGGCAGTGGATAGATAAATTTGATACATACAATGAACAGAGAATAATTAATTTTATTGATGACCACCTCAATAAAGGACCTGAGGCGGCTTCAATAGGCTCACACTTATAAACTATGGAAGAAATAGAATATAACGGGTATAAAATAATATCTGAATCTTATCAGGATGAGGAGACCGGCAAATGGGTGCCCAGTGCTGTGGTGCTGCCAACTAGCGAAAGCAGCCCTAATTCTGAGATGCCCATGAGTTGGGAGCGTGAATTTGACACCCGGCAGGAGGCAGAAGATTTTGCCACCGAAGGGGCACAGTTTTACATAGATAACCTTGATAAACACGCTTCATAATTTTCGGTATGTTAGATATAAATTTTATCCGTGAAAACCCAAAAAAAGTAAAGGAAGGGTCCAAAAAGAAGGGCTCGGATATTGATGTAGATAAAATAATTGAACTTGATAAGAATTATAGGGAGATATTGCAGGAGGTAGAAGAATTGCGCTCTAAAAGAAACGAACTTTCTAAATTGCTTGCTGATAAAGAAAAAAGGGAAAAACATCTTGATGAAGCCGAAAAGTTAAAAAAAGAACTAAAAAGTAAAGAGGAAAAGTTAAACAAAGTTGAAGGGGAATTACAGAAACTTCTTTTATCTATTCCAAATATGCCCTTTGATGATGTGCCCGTAGGTAAGGATGATAGTGAAAATGTTGTTGCGCGCACCGAAGGAAAACTTCCTGATTTTGATTTTGAGCCAAGGGATTATATGGAAATTGCTGAGATGCATGATCTTATAGATACAGAGCGTGCTGCTAAAATTTCAGGAACTCGCTTTGGCTATTTGAAAAATGAGGCGGCACAGCTGGAATTTGCGCTTGTGCGCATGGCATTGGACATACTTATAGAGGAGGGTTTTACCCCCATGGTACCCCCCGTACTTATTCGCCCCGAATACATGGAAAAACTGGGCTATCTGGCTGAGGGCGGAGCTGAAGATATATACCATACTCAAAAAGACGAGATGCTTCTTGTTGGTACCTCTGAACAGTCACTCGTACCTTATTTTGCCAACGAAGTTTTACAGGAAGAAGAACTGCCCAAGAGATTTGCGGCTTTTTCAACTTGCTTCCGCAGAGAAGCCGGCTCTTATGGCAAAGATACAAGGGGTATACTTAGAGTGCATCAATTTGATAAAGTTGAAATGGTTTCATTTACACACCCTGATAAGTCCAGAGATGAACATAAGTATTTACTTTCGCTTCAGGAAAAGCTAACACAAATGCTTGAACTGCCTTACCAGGTAATAGATATATGCAGCGGAGATACAGGTTTTCCCATGGCGCAAAAGTTTGATATAGAGGCCTGGATACCCTCAGAGAATAAATACAGAGAGACGCATTCAACAAGTAATGCTACAGATTTTCAAGCACGGCGCTTAAATACCCGCTACAAAACAAAAGACGGACAAAATACAGAGTTTGTACATATTCTAAACGGTACTGCATATGCTATAGGCAGGACAATAATAGCTTTACTCGAAAATCACCAGCAGGCGGATGGTTCAGTTAAAATACCTGAGGCACTGCAAAAATATACAGGTTTTAATAAAATTGGATAGTTTACAGTACCTGTATTGAAATAAATACTTCATGCCTAAAAAAAATAAAAAGTTTGATGCTGTCATTAAAACATCCGGCCGCCGGAAAAAGAGGCGGCGTTTTTTATTTACGCGAAAGTTTATATTTAGCAAGTATAGTGTGGGCATATTTATTTTTTTACTGATCGGGGGAACTCTTGTATATTACGCGTTTTTTTCAGGAGAATTTCTCATAAAGAGCGTTGATATACAGGGCGTGGAGCCGCAGTTAGCTGCTGATATACAGCGTTATTATCAAGAAGAGGCCGATGAAGAAAGGTTTATATTTTTGAAGCAAGATAATGTTTTCCTTTTTCCCACCGGTGAATTTGAGCGCAATATTTTGCAGGATATGCCAAATCTCAAATTCGCCGAGGTAAATATAAGCATTCCCTCTTCTGTAGAAATAAAAACAGAAGAGAGAAAGCAGGAAGGTATTTGGTGCAATTATCACGAGGACATAATTATAACCGAATGCTATTTTTATGATGCTGACGGCGT
>JAWVZY010000041.1:0-6213 GCA_033721955.1 Candidatus Spechtbacterales bacterium | reverse complement strand
TGGAAACGTTTTGCAATGACTGTTCGCTAAGCGACCTCGGGGTGTGGGTAAAAAGTGCTGTACAGCTCCATACAGCATCAAATTCGCCGTCCCATGGCCGTATTGTATGCATATCAGCCAAAACAAATCTTGCCTTGCTCATATCTTCCAAAAAACCTTCTTTTGCAGCCCTTATCTTGGCGAAAGTGGCTGCTTCTATCATTTCGAGAGATCTATCAATGCCTACAACCCTAAATGAATTTGAAGGCACCTCAATACCTCGCTCAAGCATGCTCTTGCCGTTCTTCTCACGAGTCATCTGAGTTTTGCGATATTCTTTATCAGGAATTGACATAAAGAGAGTGTCTCTTCCCGGGCCACATCCCACATCAAGCACACGCGCGCCATCTGAGAGTGAATTCATAAAGTTTACAAGTTCATCAATAATTCCCTGCGAATGCGATTTCTTGATGTAATAATCAACATTTTCATTGTAGAAGCTGCTTGTATGCTCTGTTATGTCTTCGGGCGTAAGCTGCTCCATGACCTCGGGGGTTATTTCATCAAGTGCTGTCTGCTTTTTGCCCCTATCGGCATCTGTATCAATACCTTTTTCTGCAAGCAATTCGTCTGTAATTCTTTGCAATTTAGTCATCTCAGACCTCCTTTAATAGGTGCTGACTTGCCCATAATAATATCACAAAAATAAAAAACCGCAAGTATGTTACGGTTTTAAAAAATAAGGAGGATAACGAAGCTTCTACCCTGCTACCCATTCTTTAGAAACAAAATCATAACGGGAAAGCTTTTCTCGAAAAATATCCTCTATTTTCTTTAAGTTATCTTTAGTTTTTGCTTCAAACCGCAAGGTTATATTAGGGCCAGTGTTTGAAACACGCACCAATCCCCAACCCTCTAATTCCTTAAAATTCACACGAGCTCCATCAATATCCACCACTTTATATCCCTCGTTTTTAAACTCTTCTGTCATCTCTTTAACAACCTGAAATTTTTTATCATCAGGAGTTGCCGCTGTATACCCAGGACTTGATACATATTGGGGGGTTTCAGCTACAAGGCGACTTACTGCTTTGTCCTGCTCAGAAAAATACTGTATTAAAGAAACCGCGGCCATTGAAGCATCGTCAAAGCCATAATAATTATCTTTCACAAAAATGTGCCCACTAAGCTCGGCGCCTAGCTCAGCGCCCTTCTCTTTCATAACACGCTTTATGTTCGAATGACCGGTTGGCGCCATAATTGGCTCTCCCCCATGTGCTTCAATGTCCTCTGCAAGCGCCCTTGAGCTTTTCACATCATAAATTATTTTAGCACCCGGTTTATTTTTTAAAACAAGACGCGCTAAAAATATCGCAAATTTATCAGGCCACACTACATTCCCTTCTTCATCTGTAAGTCCCAAACGATCACCGTCACCGTCAAAGGCTAAACCAAAATCAGCCTCATTCTCCAATACAATCCCGCCTGTATCTTCCATCATTTCTGTATCTGCGGGATTTGGGGTGTAATTAGGAAAATTAGCATCCGGCTCTGTATGGCGCTCTATGACCTTGCAACCCAAAGCATTGAAAAGGTCAGGGGCAAAAAGGCCCGCTGTTCCATTACCTGTGCTAACCACTACTCTAAACTCTTTTTTAACATCTACACGAGAGATCAGATCTTCAATGTATTCCTTTTTAATATCTTCTTTTTTAAGCTCTCCGCCCACCACTGTATCAAAATCATCGTTTTTTATCATTTTGTACAATTCCTTCAACTCCTCTCCGCCAAGCGTGCTGGCAAATCCGTCTGCAAGCTTAGCCCCATTCCAGCCCTTAGGATTGTGCGAGGCAGTTATCATAATGCCCCCCTCTGTATTAAAATGAAACTGTGCCCATGACATCATAGGTGTCATAACAGTTCCTATATTTATTACTTTTCTTCCTGTCGAAAGCAAGCCCTCAATAGCAGCCTCTCTAAAGTCCTCGGAAGTAGCTCGGCTGTCATTACCCACAATTACAGTTTCTATACCTCTGCGAGTCAAATAAGTGCCATAGGCGCGACCTATAAGCTCCAGGGAGGATGTATTTAATTCTTCTTCACTTTCTCTCCCACGTATATCATACTCACGAAAAATAGATTCGTTGATATTAGCCATAAATTAGTTGACTTAACTTGATATTATGATACCATATTTAGGTATGGAAACTACAGTGATCAAAGCTAAAAATCAATACGAGCTATATATGCTTTTAAGTCCTGAAGCAATTTCGGGCAATATTTCTGATATTGAAAATAAGGTAAGCGAAATACTGCAAAGTCACGGCTCTCAAATCGAACGAAGCGATAAATTCTCTAAAAAAGATTTGGCATATCCAATGAAAAGCTTTGGCTATGCATACAATGCAAGCATATACTTTTTTGCATCCCCCGATAAAATAGAAGAAATTAAAACTGAACTTAAACTTTCAGACATAGATTTTCTGCGTATAATGGTAACAAGGGTACAGCCGCGCAAACCAAAGAAAGCCCCAAGAAGAAAGGCAAAGCCAAAAGTTAGCGAAGAAGACCTGGATAAAGCCATTGAAAAAACAGAGAAAAAGGCGGAAGCTGCAGAAAAAGCAAAAGAAGGAAAAGAAAAATCTGAAGAGAAGCCCAAGAAAAAAGAGGAAAAAGTTAAAAAAGAAACTGATGACGGTGTAACTTTAGATGATATAGATAAAAGATTAGATGAAATAATGGAAAATCTTTAAAATTAATTAAATATCTATGAATTACAATAAAGCAATAATTGTTGGAAACGTAACTCAAGACCCTGAAATTAGAAATACTCCCTCAGGTGCAAAAGTGGCAAATTTTTCTGTAGCCACTAATCTGGTGTGGAAAGATAAAACAACAGGTGAAAAACAACAAAAAACAGAGTTTCATAATGTTGTAGCGTGGAGAGGCCTTGCAGATCTTGCCGAAAATTATCTAAATAAGGGCTCACTTGTACTAATTGAAGGAAGGATTGAAACCAGAAGCTGGGAGGATCAAAATAGCGGACAAAGGCGATACAGAACAGAAATAATAGCCGACGGCATGCAATTGGGACCGCGAAGAAATGGTGGCGGAGGAGGTAATAACGCAAGTGAAGGCAATACCAGCGCGGCACCTAAATCAAAAAAAAGTGGTGAGGAAGATATACCCACAATTGATGAAAACGCGCCCTCAAATTCTGATGACGAAGTAGATATAAAAGATATACCTTTCTAAATTATTAATTGTTAATTACTAAAATGCGAGAATGCAGAGTTTGTAAAAATCAAATAGATATAAATTGGAAAGATGCCGAATTTCTGGGTAACTTTTTGGATAATAACCATAAAATACTTTCTCCCCGTAAAACCGGCACATGTGCCAAGCATCAAAGGGGAATAGCAAAGGCCATCAAAAGGGCAAGGCAAATGGGCGTATTACCTTATACACCAATGATAAGTAGATAAAAAAATTGAACTCATTAACAAAAACACGCCTTTAAAGGCGTGTTTTTGTTATAGTTAAAAACTTATTTACTACCCTACTGTTTTTAAAATTTCCTTCTTTATTTTATTAGCCATCTTTTTATTTTCTCTTAGGTACTCGCGCGCGGCATCTATACCCTGGCCTAATTTCTCATCCTCATAGCTAAACCAGGCACCCGCACGCTTAACTACATCATACTTTACGCCTGTATTTACAAGGTCACTGTAATAAGAAATTCCCTCATTATAAAATATATCGAATTCAGCTGTACGGAAGGGAGGGGCGGTCTTATTTTTTACCACCTTTGCCTTAACCCTGTTCCCTATTATTTCATCTCCGCTTTTTATCTTAGCTGCCCGACGAACCTCTACGCGCACAGATGAATAAAACTTAAGAGCATTTCCTCCTGTGGTGGTTTCGGGGTTACCAAACATAACACCTATCTTCATTCTTATCTGGTTAATAAATATAATTGCAGTATCACTTTTTTGAGCAATAGCTGTAAGCTTGCGAAGTGCTTTGCTCATAAGGCGCGCCTGCAATCCCATTTGTTGATCGCCCATCTCGCCTTCAATTTCAGCGCGAGGAGTTAAAGCAGCTACCGAATCAATTACTATAAGGTCTAAATTACCGTTTCTAACAAGCGACTCTACAATATCAAGCGCCTGCTCTCCGCTATCGGGCTGTGATATAAGCAAATCCTTCATTTTAACACCAATGCGCTTTGCATATTCAGGGTCAAGAGCGTGCTCAGCATCTACAAACGCGCACAAGCCGCCATTTTTCTGAGCCTCTGCTATTACATGTAAAGACAACGTGGTTTTACCTGAGCTCTCAGGTCCGTATATTTCTGTAACACGGCTTCTTGGTACTCCTCCCCCAAGCGCAATATCAAGCGATATAGAGCCGGTACTTATCCTGGGCATTTGCGCTTTTTTATGCGGGTCCATTTGCATTATAGCGCCGTCCCCGAACTTTTCTTTTATCTCATCAAGTACCACGTCAATGCCTTCTTTTTTATCTTTACCCTTATTAGTTGATTTTTTAGATTTTGTAGATTTCTTTTTTGCCATAATAATTTATTTAAGATTAAGCTATATTAGTATAATATTTTTAACAACTGACGGTCAAATGCGCGATTTTAAAGTTTTAATATTTTTCTGGCTGTTTCAACCTCTCTGCCGGCAGAACTTTTAGCTCTTATAACGATAGTATTCATTCCGGCATTCAGTGTATAAGTATAGCTAAACTGGCCTGTTTTTTCTATTTGCACCTGTTCACCATTTACATAAACAACCTGAGCATTATCAGCTTCACCATGTATTGTTATTAATTCATCTTCCGTAACGCTGTTGAAATCTGAGGGATGCACTACTTCTATACTGGGAACTTCTGACACCAACCTCTGGTTAAAGTAGAAAAAACTCAAAAGAGCAACTAGCGCTACTATTATGATTACAGCTACTATATGCTTGGAGGTGATCACAAAAGAAGGTGATGATGGTGATTGTATTTTCTCTTTCCCTGTTTTATGTTTAAGTATTTCTTCGTTTTCACGTTGAAATTGCAATGCAAGTTTATTGGGATCTGCACCGCAGGCAGTCGCCCATTTTTTTATATACCCCTTAATATACACGGGGCCGGGCAAAGCGCCGAACTCTTCATTTTCAAGATATTTTAAATATTTTACCTGTATCTTTGTCTTCTCTGCCAGATCTTCAAATGAAAGTCCTGCTTCTTCTCTGATATTTTTTAAATTTTCTCCGAGAGTCATAATTTATATAAAATTTAATCCTCATCCTCCTCATCATAATCATCGTCATCATCATAGTCATCTTCTTCGCCTTCAAATCCCTCTTCCTCTAATATTTCCTGGCCATCAAGGTCTTCGGGCGTTATGTAAACATCTCTTGCCTTTGAGCCCTCAGCAGGACCCACGATACCGTTTTCTTCCAGCATATCCAATAAACTTGCTGCACGAGCATAACCCACCCTAAGCTTTCTCTGTAGATATGATGCAGAGCCCTTACCTGCCTCAACAACAAGCTGCTTAGCATCTTCATATAGCTCGTCTTCCATCTCAGAACCCGCCACCTCCTCAAAATCTATTGAACTGGTTGGTGATTGCACTGCTTTTGCGCTAAAATCCTCTGTTTCAATATCTTCATCCTCATTCTCTGCAAGCTTCTCTCTTTGTGCGCGCAGGTGATCGGCAACTCTCTTCACCTCCTCTTCGCCCACAAACGAACCTTGAACACGCACCGGCTTTGAACGTTCAGGTGTTAGAAATAACATATCACCTCTTCCCAGTAGTTTTTCCGCTCCAGCCATATCAAGCACCGTCCTTGAATCTACTTGAGATGCAACCTGGAATGCCATTCGGGCTGTAATGTTTGCCTTTATAAGGCCTGTTATAACCTCAACAGAAGGCCGTTGTGTGGCAAGTACGAGGTGTATACCTACAGCACGGGCCATTTGCGCTATTCGCACAATAAGCGCTTCTACTTCCTTGCCTTTTGAAGACATAAGGTCAGCTAATTCATCTATTATAATTACCACATAGGGTAATTCATCGCCGGCTTTCTTTACTTTTTTATTTTTATTATATGAAAATATATCACGAGAACCCACCTCAGAAAGAACTTCAAAACGTCTTTCCATTTCATTAACTGCCCACTTAAGTGCATTCAGGGCTTTATTATTATCTACAACAATTGGAGCTAAAAGATG
>JAWVZY010000040.1:0-6260 GCA_033721955.1 Candidatus Spechtbacterales bacterium | reverse complement strand
GAAGATGCGCTTACAATAACTTGGGCGCGTAGATTTGCTCCATATAAACGTCCTGAACTTTTATTTAAAGATATAGATAAATTAAGCGAAATACTAAAAAACACCAAAAGACCCGTACAAATAGTTGTAGCCGGGCATGCGCATAGAGCCGATAAAGAAGGTCAAGAGCTAATACATCATATTAAAAAGCTGGCAGAAGACAAACGCCTTAAGGGAAGCGTAGTATATTTGCCTTTTTATAATTTAGATGTCGCCAAAATACTTGTTTCCGGATCTGATATATGGCTCTCAACTCCCCAAAGAGGCAAGGAGGCATGCGGTACAAGCTCTATGAAGGCATGTCTTAATGGTGTTTTACAATTTTCAACCTCAGACGGCTGGCTTGAAGAGGTGGATTGGTCTGATAAGGGTTGGATATTGCCCGATACTCATACTGCAAGACACCTATATAGGATATTAGAGAAGGAAATGGTACCTATGTTTTATGTCCGCAATAGTGCCGGAATACCATCAGAATGGGTGCGAATGATGCGTCAGGTTATTGCACTCGTAGAAAAATACTATAGTGCCGAGAGAATGATAAATGATTATATAAAAACGCTATATTTTCCGCAAAAATAGGGTAAAACTGCTAAAAATAGATAAAATAAAACAAAAAGTGGTGAAAATGCCGCTTTTTTGCTGGTAAAACCCTTTTTTTACATATATAATGTAAATAATGGCAGCAGCCATGAAACCGAACATTTTTGATCGCAAAAAGCAAAAAAATATACTTTTTGTGGCATCTGAGGCAGCCCCCTTTGCAAGGGTGGGCGGTTTAGGTTCGGTTATGTACTCCCTGCCGCGTGCATTGCGCGATATAGGGCATGACGCGCGTATTTTTATACCCCGCTATCTGTGTGTTGATCCTGAACTTTATCAATTAACCAATAAAGTCAAGGGATTGAGAGTTCCTACAAATCATAAAAGCTCAGAAAAAGATATTATATGTAATATAAAGAAATTTGACGGCGACAAAAAAGATGGTCCCGTAACAGCTTATTTTTTGGAAAATCAAGAATATTATGAACAACGCGCAAATGTTTATGAATATTCTGATGATCATATTCGATTTGCGCTTTTATCACGGGGTGCTTTGGAATTTATCCGCCAACAAAATGAATGGACGCCTGATATTATAGTGGCCTCAGATTGGATGACAGGACTTTTGCCCAATTATTTAAAAACGGTGTACAAAAATGACCCTAAACTTTCCGGTATAGCAACTGTATTTTCCATACACAATCTTGCTTTTCAAGGCATGTTTGACCACCGTTTTGTGCAAGAAATGGATTATGACGATGGACATTCTGCTATACCCGAATTTAGCGATGAACGGCTTAAAAAGTTAAATTCAATGCGCAGAGGTATTATGTATGCTGATATGATAAATACAGTATCTCCCACATATGCCAAAGAGATAATGACCGAAGAAATGGGGGAGGGTCTGCATAACTTACTTTTAGAGCGAAGGGCAGTTGTTAGTGGTATTTTAAACGGTATAGACCATGATAAATGGGATCCTACTAATGATCCTGCTGTAGCTCATCCTTTTTCTGCCAAAAAGTTAGGCGCAAGAGCTAAAAATAAATCTGCGCTTCAATCTCATTTTGGACTTCCTGAAAAAAAGGATGCATTTTTAATGGGAGTTGTTTCGCGACTTGACCACCAAAAAGGGCTTGATATGCTAACATCTATTACAGAAACCCTGCTCCATGAACTGCCTATTCAGCTTGTTGTTGTAGGTGAGGGCGATAGAGGTATAATGTCATACTTTAAAGAACTTGAAGAAAAATTTCCACAGCAAGTCGCTACACATCTAAAATTTGATAATATTCTGCCACATAAAGTATTTGCCGGAGCTGATGTTGTGCTTGTACCTTCTAAATTTGAGCCATGCGGACTTATACAGATGGAGGCAATGCGATACGGAGCAATACCTGTTGTACGCAAAACAGGCGGCCTAGCTGATTCGGTGGATAACTTCAATCCCGAGAAAAATACAGGTACCGGCTTTGTTTTTGAGCGTCCCGATCCTCATTCTTTGCTTGTGACCACTATACGAGCTTATGAAACATTTCGCCATAAAAAAGTATGGCAAAAATTACAGGAAAGAGCCATGAATAAAGATCTATCTTGGGAACGCTCAGCTGAGCAATACGATAAACTATTTACAAAAGCGTTACAATTATACTCGCGCAAGCAAAAGCCAACTATAAAACACGATGAAATGGGTTAATTTTTTACATATATATCAGCCTGCTAATCAAGCTGAAGACATCCTAAATATGGTCGCCAACCAAAGCTATAGGCGGCTTTTTAACGGTATGCTTAAAATAAAGCAGGCGCGTATAACATTGAATATAAGCGGTGCTCTCAGCGAATTGCTTGTTGCAAAAGGTTATAAAGATATTATTGATGATATACGAACATTGGCTGAAAGGGGACAACTTGAATTTACAGAAACATCAAAATACCATGCCTTTTTGCCGTTTCTTCCCAAAGATGAAATAAAAAGACAAATAGAACTAAATAGAGAAGCAAATCGTTCAATTTTTGGAGATATTTACCGCCCCTCTGTTTTCTTTCCTCCTGAAATGGCTTACAGTCATAAAGTTGCTGAAGTTGTAGCTCAAATGGGTTATAAAGCAATTTTAATCGATGAAATAGCTTACAATAAAAAAGTGGAAGAAGTTCCCTATAATAAAACCTATACCATCGAAGGTGCCGAACCTTTAATTCCACTATTTAGGGAGCGAAGGGCTTCTAACCTTATAGCAAGCGCGCTTGCAAAAGATCCTAAAACTTTTTTTGATGCGGTCGGAGACAAATTTGCCGGAGACGAATATATAATAACGGGCATGGATGGGGAGACATTCGGGCATCATAGGCCGGGCTTAGAAGAATTTATATTCGGACTTTGTAAATCTAATATACCTCAGCATATTTTTGCATCAGAGGTTCCTAAGTTATTCCCACCCAAGGATTCTATAGTTCCCTCAGATAGCACATGGGCTGCAAGTGAGTTAGATATGGAAGAAGACATGGAATATCATTCCTGGGATGATAGCGAGAATGAAATCCACCAAAAACAACATGAACTTCTTGCTCTTGTCATAGATGAAGTACATAAAAATAAAAACGCATCCGGATATAAAAAGGCCAGAGAAAAGCTTGACCACGCAGTTGCATCAGATCAATTTTTTTGGGCTTCAAATCGCCCATGGTGGAGTATAGAAATGATAGAACAAGGCGCCTGGGAGCTTATGGATGTCATTAACACACTTAAAAGCAATAAAAAATCCATACAAAAAGCAAAAAATCTCTATGAAGATATTGTATTTACGGCCTTTAAGTGGCAAAGAGAGGGCAGAATAAGAAAAGCGGATAAAGAAGCTAAGGAAGCTGTAAGAATTCCTTTTAAAGAACGTACTCTTGAGGCAGGTAAACCCGAGGTTTATGATGCATTTATTGAATTTATGGAAAAAGAAAGGGATAAAGCAGCCGAAAAACGTAATTATGAAGAAGCTGCAACCTGGTCAAATGCTATTTGGAAACTTGAAACAAAAAATGATATTTATGATGCCATGCATGTGACAGATATGTTGCGAAATAAAATTCTGCCGGGAGAAATTGAAAAACTAATGGATAAATATAAAGAAAAATACAAAAAATTAAGAGGAGGACAAAGTGAAGATAGAATCAGATAAAAAAATACCCCTAGAAAAAGGGGTATTTTAAAATAATAACACTCAAAGTGTCCTTATTTATTCATTTTTACCTCGTGCGGCATCAACGATGTCTTTTGCACCTTCCACGCCCTCTGAAAGAGAACCTGCAACTGCTTCATAAGTTTCACCGCCAATATCTTTTGCAGCATTTAACGCTGCCATAACAGCTGATTTTGTAGCATCTGCTGTATCACCGCCAACTTGCTTAACAGCGCCAACAGAACCTTTTACCGCTTCAACTGCTGTGTCTGCGACATTAAGACCCAGATCTTTAGCGCTATGCAGAGCTTGTCCTACAGCTCCGCGCACCGCCTCATCTTGTTTTCCTCCGGATTCCATAACTCCTTCAATAGTTCCGCGAACTACTTTGCGGACAGCGCTGACTGTAGCTTCTCCAACATCTGCAACACCGCCAACAGCTCCCTTTACAATGGACGCCGCTGAATTAAGTGTTTGCGATGCTACATCGCCAACACCCTTTAATGTGTTTACTGCAGCATCTTTTACAGAACTTACAATAGCGCTACCTATATCAGATACTCCCTCAAGAGCACCCTTCACGCCACCTTTAACGCCGTCAACTAATTTGTTAATAAGTGAAAATACCATATTGTATATAGTTTAAAATTAAGAGTAAGATTTTACGTTCCTTGTCTATGTTTAGACAAGGAGAGACCTTTCTAACTTGCTTACATTATAACATGAAAACACATGTTTCTAAAGCTTTAATGAATTTTCTACAATATATTTATCTACCTGTGTTCGTTTAAGACCTATAAGCACTGCACCTGTATCGGCTTTTTGCCCTAATTCATGCGCAATAGAGCGTATGTAAGTGCCGCTTGAACATTTTATACGTATCTGTGCGCTTAAAAATTCTTTTTGTTGTGTATGTTTAAATGCTTTTTTCCAGGCATTTTTTATTTTATTCTGCCGAAAATCGCCTTTAACTATTTCCAGTTTTTTTAAAATTTCTTTCTCTAAAATTTCTTTTTTAATATTTTTAGTATCTAAAAGCTCTATTTCATAAATTTGCACTGTTTTTTGAGGTATTTCTATCTCATTTAGGCGATTCCTGCGAGCCCACCAAAAAAGCGGCTTGCCTTTTATACGCTTAGAAGAATAAGGCGGCAGTTGAAACGTATATGTGCCCTTATATTCGTTCAACATCTGGTTAAGCCCTGCTTTATCCGGGGTAGTTTTTGGAGGCAATGTCTTGGCGTGATACTTGTTAGAATTTACTAAACCAAGTATATCATAGGTATCGGTGGAAAAACCAAAAAGTATATCTGCTATATATTCTTTATCAAGCTCCCAATATTTTCTCTGTTCTTTGAGTTCTTTGTCTACTAAAACTAAAAGTACACCCTCAGCCATAGGATCCAGGCGTCCTGCGTATGTCATTTTAACATCTTTATATTTGGGGTTTTGTTCTTTAAATTTCTCTACCGCTTGCAGGGGAGTAAAGCCAATGGGTTTATAAATATTTAAAACTTTCTTCATAAAAACAGATATTTACTTGAGAGGATGCCCGCCAAATTGGTTTCTAAGCGCAGTTAATATTTTCCCCGTATAGCTGGGGTTTTTTTCGCTTTGCTCACGAAATTTAAGAGCTTCTTCAATTATCTTTGTTCTAAGATCAAGATCTTCTGCTGCCTGCAATGTCCAATTTGCAGTTTCACCATGACCTACAGAACCAGATGCTGCATTAAGATTTTCACCGTAAAGCTCAAAAGCACCATGCAACCACTCGATAAGCCGAGATTCAATAACACTTCCGTGACTATACACACTTGCAATTTTATTTAAGTCCAAATTATATTTTGATTTCTTCAATACAGTAAAACCCTCGGCAATACTCTGCATCATCCCATATTCTATACCGTTATGAATTGCTTTTACAAAATGGCCTGCCCCTGCGCCTTCAAAAAATTCATACCCGCCTTCACGCGCAACATCATAAAATAACTGCTCAAAATGCTCAAAAGTTTTTCTATCACCTCCTATCATTAAAGACGCGCCGTATCGCGCTCCTTCAGGACCACCCGAAACCCCTACATCAATAAAATTAATTCCTTTTTGTTTTAATTTTTTGTACCTGCGAGCTGAGTCCTTATAAAAATTATTTCCTCCATCAATTATTGTATCGCCTTCCTCTAATAACTCTGACAACCCGCCATTTTCAAAAAGCACACTATCTAAAACGCCATGAGGCACCATTGTCCAAAGCACTCTTGGTTTAGTTAATCTTTCAATCGCTTCTTTTATGGAATTTGAAATATGCATGCCTTCCCATTCAAGATTTATAATATTTTTATCATATCCTACAATAAACCACCCCTTTTCTTTTAAAGATTCGGCTAAATTACTGCCCATTTTACCAAGGCCAACAATACCGAGCTCCTTTTTTACGCGTTCTTTTACAATATGATTTTGCGCTATATCAACCGCCTTTACAGGTTCGAGTGTCCCCGGTTTATAATTTTTAAG
>JAWVZY010000039.1:0-6664 GCA_033721955.1 Candidatus Spechtbacterales bacterium | reverse complement strand
GCACCAACACCAACAAACATTTCAACAAAATCTGATCCTGAAATAGACATAAACGGAACACCGGCTTCTCCTGCAACCGCGCGCGCAAGGAGCGTTTTACCTGTTCCGGGAGGCCCCATAAGCATAACGCCCTTTGGAATTTTTGCTCCTATCTGGCGGTATCTTTCCGGATTTATAAGGAAATCTTTTATTTCTTCAAGCTCTTCCTTGGCTGATTCAAGTCCGGCAACATCATCAAATGTAACTTTCGGCTGGTCCTTGCTTAGCGTTTTTGTTTTTGCTTTGCCGAATTGCATAACGCGATTTGCGCCGCCTCCCATGGCGCCCTGCATTTGCATAAATATAAAGACCATAAAGCCAAGCAAAAAAAGCCACGGCAGGAAACTTATAAGCAGCCCCCAAAAACCGGGATCTTCCGCATTAACTTTCTTTGGTACATCAGAATCGTTTATCAACCGGCTTATATATTCGGCTTCACCCGCTGTATCGTAGTTGGCCTCTATACCTATAAAGCCCTCGTCATTAACTTCCTTATAGAGAAGCTGTATTCTCGATGAATTCTCAAATACTACTGCCTCTTCCACTATTTCGGGTGATGTTTCCAGAATTTCTGTTACCTCAGAAATATATTCGGTCTTTTTAATAGATGGTCCCTGATCAAGAAAAGGTGCTACCACTGAAGCGACAATAAACAGCCCCAATGCGTAAAGGGTAAACTGGATTATCGGTTTCTCAAGAAGTTTTCTCATTTCTGCACTCCTTTTTTAATGTGCTCAATTTGGCCTATTTTTACCACAAATTATACCTTTTAGCAAGGAGCTAATAATACAAATACCCCTTTTGGGGGGTATTTAAACTGTTGTGACCCCAGCGGGATTTGGCGTCAGCTCACTAAGTTCAAGCTTCGCCTTGAGCTTGCTTTCACTAAGTGGCTCCTGCCCGGGCTCGGCGCTGCGCGCCTCCGCCTTTCAAATCCCTGGCATAAGAAATTAAAATACCCTCAAAGGGGGGTATTTTAACTGTTGTGACCCCAGCGGGATTTGAACCCGCGTTACTTGGATGAGAACCAAGCGTCCTGGGCCGGGCTAGACGATGGGGCCATTAACTATAAAATTATATTATCTTTCTATAATTTCGTCAATAATTTCCTTCAAACCCATTTCTTTAGATCCAAGTACCAAAATTACATCATGTTCTCTTATAGTATCGATGATATCCCGCATAGCTTCCTTTGCTGTGGCATGCCTTGATATACCCTCTTTTCTCATATTATGGGTAAGTGCCTCTTTTTCTGTAAATATCACCCTTTCCCCTATCAAAATAACCTCATCGGCGTTATGTGCGACCATCTCGCCTAAAACTCGATGCAAACTCTCTGCTTCTTCATGTACGCGCAAAAGAACATCGGCCAAAATAATAATTACTCTATCTGCATCGCCCTCTTCCCTCATATTACCTACTATTTCTATCGCCTCACGGGCACTAAGAGGTGTTACATTTTTATAATGTGTTATAAGCGCTGTAGATTTAATACCGTTTCTAAGACGCAAAGAGTGCGGAGGCGATATATACTCCTTTATATCCTGACTGGCGCTTATAAAATTAATTTCATAAAATCTGGCTGCGGCAAGCGCCGTACATGAAGCATATATATTTTTCTTTCCATAACAATTTAATATATTAAAAGGCACCAAACTGCCTTCATACTCTGCCTTTAAAGTTATCCCTCCGCTGGTTTTTTGTTTAATATATATCCAGTCCTGAGCACTATCTATTCTTATATCCGCTCCTTGGTCAAATCCATAAGACCTCATAGATACAGGCACAGCGCTAATAAGACCTCTGATGGTCTCATCATCGTAAGTATATATTATATGTCGTGCTTTACGCGATTCGCGAGCTACCTTTTCGCTGTATTTTTGAGCTCCGGCAAAAACCTCTGTATATGAAGGTATATCTCCCACAGCAACAATAACTGCAAGATCCAAGCCCATCACATCCATAAGCTTAGCATATATATCGCTATCGGGATGAGTATCTATAACGCAAAAATGAGGGAAAGAGCGCTCAGTTAAAAAAGCGGTTAATACGCCTGCAAAACCGCCCAAATGCTTATATAAATTATCGAAAAATCGATCAGCAGAAGAAGAAAAAGATGGAGAATGTTTACCTAAAACAATACTTATTGCATCACGCGCCTCTTCCCTGCCATGTCGGCCAAAAACAGTTACAAGCCGAGGTTTATACTTTGCTAAAAGTTGTTGTATAAAAAATTCTTTCATCTTATTGGGGAGGTATCTTATAGTACTGAAGAATAAATGAGGCGAGATCGCCAAAAGCCGGGGTTACTGAATCAGCCGAAAATTTTATATTTTGCGGATTATCTACTTTAACAATCCCAATAAATTTAGGGTTATATGCCGGAGCAAACCCCACAAAAGAATGTATCGTTTTATCTGAATAGCCGGGTCCATCGGGATTTGGCACCTGTGCGGTGCCTGTTTTGCCCGCTACCGTATACCCGGGAACTTTAGCTTTCTCTCCATAACCATTTTCAACTACGCTCACCATCATAGCTGTAATTCGAGACGCAGTAAGAGAATTTATGGGCTGCGCCATAACTTCAGGATCTGTGCTTATAGATTTATCGCTATAATTTATTTTATCTACAACGTAAGGGCGCATTATTTTGCCTTCATTGGCGATAGCTGCCATTGAAGCTAAAAACCTAAGAGGTGAAAAGCTAATTCCCTGGCCAAATGAAGCTGTGGCAAAGTTTATATCACGATTAGTGTTTTTTACATTTTCTATATTACCCGGCACCTCACCCGGCAGATCTACGCCCGTTACCTTATCTAATTGAAAATTTTCTAAATATTCCCTGAATTTTTTCTTGCCTACTTCTTGTTGGGCAAATATAGCGCCTGTGTTAAGAGATTTTTCAAGAGCTTCTGTCATAGTTTGATTTTCATATGCTTTGCCGTCAGAATTGCGAATTGTATATCCGCTTATTTCTATTTTGCCCGTATCTTCATAAACTGTCTTTGGGGTTATGACTCCGGCATCAATCGCAGCAGCCATTGTTATGGGTTTAAAAACAGAACCCAATTCATAAACTGCCTGAGTTGTCTCATTCGAAAATATACTTATATTTTCCACGGCATTATAGTTGTTAGGGTTAAAATCAGGAACAATTGCCATAGCTATTATAGCCCCCGTTGAAGGATCCATAAAAATAGCTGATGCCGACTCCGCTTCCAACTCCTCAACAAGAGTTTCTAATTTCTTCTCTACGGCAAATTGAACTCCATAATCTACGGATAGTTCTAAATCTGCCGATTCATCTATATTAGGTGAAAATAGATCAGTAAAGAAAAACCCTGAATCAGTATCACCGCTTAAGGCCGGATCATAAAATTCCTCAAGACCGTATTGTCCTGATCTTTTGCTTCCGCTAAAGCCCAAAAAGCCTAAAAGGTCAGAGGCAATACTACCTGCAGGATAAATACGGGCAAGTTCTGTGCGAGTATAAACTCCGGGCAATTTAAGAGCGTCTATTTCCTCGCCTTTTTCTTTTGAAAGACCGCGCGCTATAAGAGCATATGATAAATTTTTATTCCGCATCCTGTCTAAAATAATATCTGTATCTTCTTCGGGAATCTCAATTACCTTTTTAACCTCGGATAATACCGCCCTCTCATCTTTAATCTCTTTGGGGTTGGCATATACCAAAGGAGCTTCTTTATTTGTAGCAGCAATAAAACGATCCTCGCCGGCGTTATCGGCAAAATATATTTTGCCGCGAGGAATAACCCTTTCATCAGCTGTTTTTTGTCCGCGGGCTAAAGCCGCATAATAATCACCGTGCACTATTTGTAAAAAATATAAGCGGGCTATTATCGCGCCGCTCATAAGTATAAATACAAGAAAAAGCGCTTTTATGCGCCAATTAACTGACCTCTTTTTTTGTGATGCTTTAGAGGATCTTTTTCTTTTTTTTCTTTTCTTTGGCATGTATACTTCTTTTCAAAATTTAGCTTTAGCGAGCTGCAAATGGCGATGCGGAAGGTTTCTGTAGATAGCTCACGCTCTCTATTTCAGTATACGATAATGAATCACTTCTCTCAAGAACATAATCAAGGGAGCTAACTTCGCTCAATTCAAGCCGAAGCTCAGCCGCATCATCTTCTAATGCACCCAATCTATTACTTAACTCTTCTAAGGTATACTCAACTCTCATCGCGTTAAATGCCAAAAAAGAATACAAAAGCAACATAAAGCCGCAAGTAAGCATAAGAATTGTAGTAATGTTATTAAATTTTATTGCCTTTGCATTTATCATGATCTTTAATTATTTTTAATTATTTTTTTAAATATTCTTAATTTAGCACTTCTTGCACGCGGATTTTCTCTTGTTTCTGAATATTGGGGTTGAATTACTTTTTTTGTGATATTATCTCCTCTACCTTCTTTATCCCACCTCTTAAAAGTTTGCTTTATTATTCTATCCTCCAGTGAATGAAAGCTTATAACAGCTATTTTGCCTTTATTGGCTGTTATGTCGATGGCGGCATCTAAACCTTTTTTTATATTTTCAAGTTCATTATTTACGGCGATGCGTAAAGCTTGGAATGTTTTGGTAGCAGGGCTTATCTTCCCTCCTCCTATTCCTGCCTGAGATATTATATTTACAAGATCACCGGTGGTTTTTATTTTCTCTTTAGCCCGTGCCTCCACTATTGCTTCTGCTATTTTCTCTGCCCTGCCTTCTTCTCCATATTCCTTCAATATCCAGACAAGGTGATCTTTGCTCGCATTATTTACAATGTAAGCCGCCGTCTCCTTGTTTTCATCGCGCGGATTAAAGCGCATATCAAGAGGTTCCTGCTTTTGAAAGGTGAATCCCCTGCCGCTGCGCTCCAATTGCCATGAAGAGAACCCTAAATCAAATAATATTCCATTCGGAGAAATAAAACCGTATTTATCTGCTATTTCTTCGATATCTGTATAGTTTCCATGCACCGCCTCTATCACACCCTCAAGTCCTGCGTCTTCTATGTTTGATCGAAATAACTCAAGCTCCTGAGGATCAGCGTTTATTGAAAGAACTCCTCCGTTTGGCGCTACTAATTTTGCGATTGCCAAACTGTGCCCTCCTTCTCCGGCTGTACAATCAATATATTTTTGACCCGGAGCGGGGGTAAAATTATCTAATACTTCCTTTAATAAGACGGGGATATGAACTGCCATGCTATACACCAAGCTCCCCTAATCGTTCTGCTATGTCCCCTGCGTTCTTTTCGCTCTTGCTCTTATATGTATTCCAAAGCTTATCATCCCAAACCTCAATTCTGTTATATACTCCTGTAACTACAACCTGTTTTTTGAGTGAAGCATATTTCTTGAGATAATCAGGAATAACAATGCGGCCTAATTTATCAAGTGTTACCTCCATAGCTCCTGCAAGCATGAGCCGAGCGAAGCCACGAGCATCACTTTGCCCCAGAGGCAAAGAACCAATCTTATCAGCTAATTTTTTCCACTCTTCCTTTGTAAAAATAAACAAACAATTATCCAAACCCCTTGTTATAACGACGCTTTTCCCTACTTCTTTACGAAATTTCGCCGGTATAGCGAGGCGTTTTTTTGTATCAATACTATGGCTAAATTCACCTAAAAGCACAGAATAATAAAAGAAAATTATATAAATCGGGAAAGCTGTATCCCGTCCTTTAGGTAAATATGAGGAGCTTTAGCTCCTTGCATCAACCACAAGGGACGGGATATAACTGTTTTAAACTTATCTGTAAAATAGGTAAGTTTTCCACAGAATGGATAAATTTTCCCCACTTTTATCCACAGCATACTACCTACTTTCCATTTTACCCCACTATGGCCCTACTATGCAACACTTTATATGTGGATAAAAAAAACCGCCTATCGGCGGTTAATTTTATAGTTATCAACTGCTAATTTATAACTAACGAACAGCTGACCAAGTATATCTGTTAGAAGCATTCCAAAGCGCCCATCCCTCCATGCCAAATTCTTCAACAGCTCTAATTTGAGCTTGTATCTTCTCGGGGCCATAAAACGCGCCAAGGTTAAAATCCTGCAACCAAGACCGAACTATTACATCATGGCCTTCAAGTTTTTGGAATCCTCTCTCCATGGTATAGCGCATAACCTCGTATGGATATTCTGCCGGATTTGCAAACCCGCGAAAGCCATCAGGGTAATGCGAAGGGTAAGGCATAGGCATAAGTATATCTACATGAGGCGCAAGTTTTGCAATATTTTGCCCTATCACGCGCTGTGGATCAATAAAGGTCATACCAAACACATCAATTGATATAACAGTATTTTCCCCTAATTCTTCATTAGCAAATTTTAAAAATTCAACTATTGTATCTTCCCTGCTGCCAAATTCTTCAAGGTTATCGTACCTTGCATGCAGTGTAGGTCCGTCTGTAGGAAAACGTATATAATCAAAATTTATTTCATTAAAGCCGAGGTTTGTTGCCTTTTTTGCTATTTCTATATTATATTTCCACGCTGCTCTATTTGTAGCATCAGCCCAAAGAACCCCCTTAAAATCCGCCCAGGGAGCGCCTGTGCGCGCGTCAATAATTGCGGTATCCGGCTGCAGGCCAACAAGCACCTC
>JAWVZY010000038.1:0-7050 GCA_033721955.1 Candidatus Spechtbacterales bacterium | reverse complement strand
TTTTATTTTCGCCTATACTTTATTTTACAGCTATTATGTTGCCCGAGCCCCAGACCGCTCCCAAAACTCATAAGAGGCGAATTATCTACGGCATTTTTGTGGCAGTTATTTTGGCGTTGGGTCAAAACTATATTTCTGCTCCATATACGCTTGAGGCGTCTCTGCTTATAGGCAATGTTTTTGTATGGGCAATCTATAGAGATAAAAGATATATTTTGGAATTTATTGAAAAAAAAGAAATTGCTCCGGGTATTTATAATTTTTGGTTCAAGCCCCGCAAAACTTTAGAATTTACTCCGGGCCAGTTTTTTGAATGGACGGTTTATCATAAAAATCCCGACAGCCGTGGAATACGGCGTTACTTTACTATTGCTTCATTTCCCGGAGAGAAAAATGTTTTAATAAGCGCTAAAGTACCGCAACAGCCAAGTACGTTTAAGAATAAGTTATTGAATTTAGAGCCGGGTGATTCTGTGAGTATTTTAGGACCTCAGGGGGATTTTGTTATACAGGATGCTTCTGAAGATAAAAAATTTGCTTTTATTGCAGGAGGTATTGGCATTACACCATTTCGCAGCATGGTAAAAGATATGGAAGAGAGTAATATGTCGCCAGATATCGGTATACTTTATTTTGCAGACAGCGAAAAAGAATTTGTATTTGAAGATACTTTTAAAAATGCAGAAATTAGCTATAACAGATCAACCCGGCGTGTAAATGCTAAACTTATAAAAGAAATATTCCCCGATTACAATGAGAGGATATTTTATGTATCGGGCCCTGACCCTATGGTGCGTTCAACAGAAAAAATACTTACCGGTATAGGTGTTAAAGATAAAAACATTAAAACCGATTACTTTCCCGGTTATGAGGAAATATAAAGATAGTTCTAATGTAAGAAACCCTTTCTTTATACGTTTTAATATATAGAGATGAAAAAAATATTCATATTATTGTTTTTGTTTGCCTTCGCCTTTCCCTTGGGAGTTTTAGGGCAGACAGCAGATATTATCTTTCCCGTACTTGATAGTGACTCTGTTTATTACAGAGATGATTTTGGTGATCCAAGGGGCGGGGGAACACGCAGCCATGAGGGTATAGATATATTAGGAGAAAAGATGTTGCCTTTGATAGCGGCTGCAGACGGCACTGTGCGCCGGGTAAATTATCCCGAGGCATCATGGGGTACCGCAGTTATATTGCGCGCTAATAACGGTTACTCTTATTGGTACCTTCATATGAATAATGACACTCCCGGAACCGATGATGGCATGGGAAGCTTTATGGATATTTATGCTCCTTATATGGAAAGGGGTAATGAGGTTTCAGCGGGACAGCTTATTGGCTGGATGGGGGATAGTGGAAATGCCGAAAGCACTCCCGCGCATTTGCATTTTGAAATACATGACGGTCGCGATGTAATAAATCCTTACCCCAGCTTGCAGGCCGCAAGGGAAGTAGATGTACCCGCGGCAGCTCCTAAGCAGGATAATGAACTTCTTCCTTTTGGCGAGTTTAATGGGGGAGCTTCTATTGCATATGGTAATTTTGACAGATTAAACAGCCATGAGTTTGTTGTTGGCGCCGGCCCGGGAGGCGCACCTCATGTGCGAATGATGACGCGCGATGGAAAAAAATTGGGAAGTTTCTATGCTTATATAGAGAGTTTTTCGGGAGGGGTTGATGTAGCTGCGGGAGATTTGGATGGTGATGGTATTGATGAAATAATAACAGGTGCGGGCCCGGGAGGAGGCCCTCATGTAAAAATATTTAATGCAGATGGTACGCCATATCAGGTTGAGGGATTTTTTGCATATATCCCTGAGTTCACAGGGGGTGTTAATGTGGCTGCAGCTGATATAGATAATGATGGGCGTGATGAGATAATAACGGGTGCAGGTCCGGGAGGAGGTCCTCATGTGAGGGTGTTTGATAGCGACGGCACTCCTTTGGGCGATGGATTTTTTGCCTATGGGGCAGAATTTAGAGGAGGTGTTGATGTAAGTGCCTCTGATGGCTCTTCTTCTCAGGACGGCTTTATAATAACGGGTGCGGGCCCGGGAGGAGGCCCTCATGTAAAGATATTTAATACAGGCGGGCAATTGCAGGAAGATTTTTATGCTTATGATGAGGGATTTCTTGGCGGAGTACGGGTTAGCGCGGGCGATATAGGAGCTTCGGGCAGTTTTAGAACTATGTTAAGCCACAATAGTGACGATGATGATGGAGGCAGTAATTGGTGGGATGATTGGTGGAATAATGATGATGAACCCGAACCGGATGATATTTATGATCAGTACGGCAGGCCAATTTCAGATACTGCCACCAGCATACAAATAATAACTTCACCTGCAAAAAATGGAGGGGCGGATATAAGAATATATAATACAGATGGCACTTTGGCAGGTGCTGAAAAAATGTTTGAGCAGTGGTGGCAGGGAGGATATGATGTTGCCGCGGGAGAGGGGATTACGTTTGTATCAACTACTGACAGCTCTCTTTCATATGCGGGAGGAAGGCGGGTTTCAGTGCGGGAAGGGCCGAATTAATATTTGGCATATAAAAATTTTATAGTAAAATATAAAAGTATGCGTTATCGCGCATTTTTATTATGGAGCATGAAGCAATTACAATTTTAGATTTTGAAAGCGTTTTAATTCCCGAAATATGGATAGAAATAGCGGAGTATTTTGGCATAGAAGAGTTGCATATCACTACACGCCAAATATCTGATTTCGATAAATTAATGAAACACCGCATAGATACGCTTAGAGAGAATAAGCTTAAATTGGCTGATCTTGAGGAGGCGATAAATGAAATAGAACCTATTGATGGAGCGGCGAGTTTTTTGGAGTGGCTGCATGATCGCACAGAGGTTGTTATAATCTCTGGTTCGTTTATACAGTTTGTAAGGCCTTTTTTGCCTAAGCTAAATTTTGATACGTTTTATTGTCATGAGCTTATTACAGACAGAGAGGGTTATATAACAGATTTTAAAAAACGCACTAAAGGCGATAAAAAGAATTATATAAAAGAGTTCAAGGGAAATACTTCCAAAACTATAGCTGTGGGCGATTCTTATAATGACGCAGGCATGTTAAAAGAGGCGGATGTGGGAATACTTTTTAATGCTTCTGAAAAAGTTATAGAAGATCTGCCCGGATTTAAAACTGTCTTTAGCTATAATGAATTAAAGCAGGCAATAGAGGAGGAGATATAATTTATATTAAAAATATATATTTTTAAAAGCGCCCGGAGGCGCTTTTATTCTTGCATTTTTTGGATGAGGCCTTTTTTAGGAGGGCGAACTATGGCGATTATTTTTTGTCCCGCGACCGGTTTTGGTGCTTTATCTTTAGAAATTATATTTATTTTTTCATTCTCATCTATAATAAAGAGAGGAAGAGCACCCTCGGCGTACTGGCTTATAAAATGCTTGTACGTAAACTCTTGGGTTATAGCGATCATTTTGATAGTTGTATCTTCTCTTGAGAGCATTTTATTTAGGTCGTTATATGTTGTTTTCTGAGAGAACATTAACCTGCCGCGTAGATTAGGCGCTATTTCTTGAGGTGCCCTTTTGTCTTTTTCATCAGGCCATAACTGATAAACATTGGCTCGGCCAATTATGCCTGCAAAACGCATACACGCCATTGTGTTTACCTGGTCGTTTTTAGTTAACGCCAGCATGTAACCGATACCTCCAAAGTCCATTTCATCTAAGGCATGTTCTGAAAGTATATTAGTATAAGCGGCTTCAAGGCCTTCAAGGCGTGCTGCTGTAATGCTATCCCAGCTGGAATCAGCAAATACTACCTTGTATCCCTCGTTATTTAAAAATGCCCCTATTTTTCTCATAGATTCATCAGCACCCACCATCAAGATGCCTTGAGGGTCGGCATCTGCTATGCCAAGACGTTTGGCAAAAGGCAGAGCACCAAGACCATAAATTGCTACCGTCCCTATAATTGTTAAAAATGTTATAGGCACCAGGCGTTCAGCCCCGGGATAGTTGAGTTCTTGTAACCGGGTTGCAAAAATAGACGCGATGGCTGCTGCCACTATCCCACGTGGCGCCATGCCCGCGAGAAACAACTTAACCTTTTTGCCGATATTAGAGCCGATTGTTGAAAGATATACAGCCGCGGGGCGGACAATAATTATTAATGCCGCTAAAAATATATAACTTCCTACATTAAGAGATGCAAGGTCAGCCATTGTAAGTTGTGCAGCCAGCACTACAAACAAACCGCCTATTAGGAGAATTTGTAGATTTTCTTTAAATTCCACGATATGCTCCACAGATACAAATTTTTGGTTAGCAAGGGCAAGACCCATAATTATTACAGCAAGTAGTCCACTCTCTGATTGTATAAGGTCTGATGCGGTAAATACACCAATAACTGTCATAAGGGCGACGGGATTGTGGAGAAAATCAGGCACCCAGTATCTCTTTAGAATTAAAACTATAAAGGCCGCGCCCGCAACTCCTGTAATTGTACTTATCCCCAGAGTTTTTATTATTTCGCTAAGCCCTCCAAAATGGCCGACAAATATTATATCAAAAACAAATACCGCAAGCAGAGCCCCTACCGGATCTATTAGAATTCCCTCCCATTTTAAGATAGAACCCACTGAACCACTTGGCCGTATATGCCTAAGTATAGGCATAATAACTGTGGGTCCTGTAACTATTAAAATAGCACCTAAAAGCACAGATAGCGCCAGGTCAAAGTTTAATATGTAGTAGGCGGCTGCTGTTGTAAGTGCCCAGGCGATAGCCGCACCCATTAAAATAAGGTTGCGCACAGCTTTTCTTATTTCGCGAAATTCTTTCCAATGTAAATTAAGCCCTCCTTCAAAAAGTATAATTGCTACCGCAAGAGATACTGCAGGCAGTAAACTTTCGCCAAAAAGCTCTACGGGCTTGAGTACGCCTGTTGCAGCACCTGCTAAAAAACCAAAAATAAGGAGCAGTAAAATAGAGGGCAACTTAAGGCGCCATGCTATCCATTGGGCTAAAACCCCCAGTATAAGTATTAATGATAGTCCTATTAAGAAGTGTTCCATATTTGTATAGTATACTAAATACCTCTTAAAAACTATAACCCCCAGCACTTTAATTTTTATTATGGCGACTAAGTAGTCGTTATAATAAGTGCATATAAAGGTCTATATTACCTGCTTTTAATTATTTCCACAGTTATTTTAACTATACTTTAGCGTTTTTGTTTTATAATGAAATAAAGGTAGAAAATTTTTAAAATTAATTTATAAGGTAATCATAATAAAAATATGCAAAAAGGTTTAAAAATGGCAGGTATATTCTTTGTGCTTGCGGGCCTTGCGCTTATGCTTGTAGGTGGCGCGGTATTTATGCGTGCTAATGCAGGTCTTAAGTCGCTTGATGCTGTTTACAAAGCACAAGGAATAGAACTTAGCTATAACGATAATGGTGAACTTATAGACCGTGGGACGGTTGAGGGCGCCAACGCAATCCTGTCTTTGCTTGAAGATGACTGGAAGTACCCTCTTATGAGAAGTAACCTTGACCCAAGTGATCCTCTTGTAAATACTGCTGATGAGCTTATGGTGCAATTTGCAACCATTAGCTATCATGTTTTACACGGAGAACACACCGTAACTTTAGAGGAAGAAGTAGAGTATAAAGGAGAAACATTTGAACCGGGAGAATATACAGTTGAAGTTGATGGCCGCTATTATAGTGATTTTGATCGCATGCATCCTCTTGAGGGGCCTGTGCGCACAATGGCGTGGAGTCCGCTTGTACACGGATTGCTTGCAGAAATAAGTGCCGGTGTCAGTGCTGACATGTTGGCTCAATTTGCTCTATTTATAAGCATACTTGTAGCAGGGCTTGGATTTACTTTTGCTGTTGGAGGTTTCTTAATGGCACATGCCGCAAAAGCTCCAAAAGAAGGTAAGTAGCTATTTAAAATCTGTCTGACAGTCAAAACCGCCTCGATATCCTTCGGGGCGGTTTTGTTTTTGTATTTATAGCAGGTTATTATATATGTATGATTGGCAGAATAAAAAGATTTATAACAATACTCCAGCATAATCTTTGGTATGGAGCTTTTATCGCTCTGCTGGCGCTTTTAACAGGAGCCATGGAGGCATATAGCTTTTTTGGTGAAAATATTCCAAGGGCCCGTCTTGAATTTATGTATACTCTTGATCTTGTGATAGCTTACTTCTTTTTAGCTGATTATTTGGCGGGACTTTATGCGGCACCTGTAAAAAAAGAATATATAAGGAGGGGCTGGCTTGATCTTTTGGGCTCTATTCCGCTATCGCGTGACCTTTTCCGTGCTCTTAGAATACTTCGTTTTGCGCGGCTTGTACGCCTGTTTCGTCTGGCAAGCATGGGCATTAATTTTAGAGGAGGAGTATATAAAATGAAGCATCATAAGGATAAAGAAGACCCTCAAAATAAGGCCTAATTATCCACAATACCAGGTGTTAATAGTGTGATAATATGTATATATAATGACAAAGCAACCATACAGAGTAGCGATTATAGTTTTAGCTCTTTTAGGCATAGCTTTTATGGGCTATTTGAGCTATTTGCATTATGCACCTGAAAAACAGGCGTTTTGCGATTTGGGTGAAGAGCTATCATGTAGCGTTGTAAATAAGAGTCGTTACGCAAAAGTTGCAGGAATACCATTTTCGGTTTCGGGCGTTCTTTACTTCATTGGTGTGCTTTATTTGGCGCTTGCCAAATACAACGATAAAAGCTTAAAACTTATATTATTTAGCGCAGTGGCCTTTTTGGGACCCTCTTTATATTTGACGGCGGTTGAGTTATTTATTTTGGAAAGTTTATGCATATTTTGCGAGGGCACCAAGGTATTAATGATTGCGCTTGCAGGTATTGCCTGGAAGGAGCTTGGAACTGAAAAATTCCCTCTTAAAAATATTATGGGCGCTCTTGTTGTGGCTGTACTTCTTGCAGGTATTATATTTCTTATACACTCAAGTGCAGGCCCCGGAGATAAATATGATGAGTTTGCCCAGTGCCTAACG
>JAWVZY010000037.1:0-7113 GCA_033721955.1 Candidatus Spechtbacterales bacterium | reverse complement strand
TCAATTATATCATTAGATGCCTTTGAAGTAATTTCATAATACGGCCAGGTGTAATCGGTTATAGTAATTGTTTGGCTTGTGGCATCGTTTAGAGATGACATGTTGCCCACAGTAAATGTGTCGCCCTCTTCAAAATCACCCGGATCGGCACTATTCAAAAATTGATAGGCCGCCTCGCGTGCCTGGGCGTCTGCAGTATAAAAAAGCTGATCACCTGTAGATAAATTTCTATTTTTTACAACTTGGCTTGTGGTATTAAGTGCTAAAGTTAGAGCAAGTCCTATGGCAAAAAGCCCTACAGATAATATGGTTATAAGAACTACTACTCCTTCTTCTTTTTTATTTTTCCCTAAATACATAATTAAAGTTTGTTGCGCTTAGCTATTGTAGTTGTGGTTGAAAGTGAATCATTGCCTGATTCCGATTCCATAATAAAGCTCAGGCGGATAGAGCCCTCTACGCTTTCAAAAGAAAGAGATGTTACATTAATTGAGCTGTCTGTCAGCGCCTCGCCACCTATCATTATACGGCCGTCTTGCAATTCTACATCTTTTGTTTCTCCACTTGGAAGATGTATTTCTAAAATATTTGAATTGATCTCTAGTCGGTCGCTATCTTTTATAAGGTAAGTTAAAGAATCAGTAACACGTACTGTATTGGCGTGCAGCCGCTCCTCGGTTTTTGCGTGGCGCACATTTGCAAAACCGCTTACTAATATAGCGGCGGTAACTCCCGATATTACTAAACCTATAGCTAAAGATACAAGTGTCTCTATAAGGGTAAAACCTGCTTTATTTTTTTTATTGATTATATACATATGTCTCAATTGTTCTGGTGTATGGCTCAGTGCCTCTATTCCAGGTTATGGTTGCAACTATCTTTTTAGTATTTGGGTCAAGCTCTGCTCCGGATTCACTTGCATCAACTATATTATTAGGAAAACTATCTACATCATCCCTATATACATCTTCAACATTAAAACTTCTTGTATAAGCCCCGCCTTCTAACTCTTGGGGAACAAGCCCGGCATCATCCTCCAATATCCACTCGCCACCTGATTCATATGGGTAGCAAGGACATGACGCTGAGGTCAATTCGTTCCAATCCTCTGCCTCTAATGCTTTTGCAATTTCTACCATTTCACGCAAATATAAACTTGCCCTAAGTTTTGCCGATGTAGTACGGCTTATTTCTGCTGTAAAAAATAGAAGAGATAAAAATGTAACCAAAATTACCGCCGCAAGTGCGACGCTTGTAATAATTTCTATTAGGCCAAATCCGTGTTGTTTACTCATGCTTATTATTCTGTAACTGTTATTGCTCCCTCGCTGTTTATTTCAATTATGCTCTCTCCTCCGCGATTTCCACTTAATCTTATGGTGACGGGGAAGGATTCTGAGGTTGTGGCAGAACCGCTATAACGAGAGAATGTAATTTCGGTATCGGTTTGATTTGACTCTACAGCAGGATGAAAAAAATATTTTGTTCCTCCCGCTATATTTCCCTCAAAAATAGTGATGCCGTTTTGCTCAATATATATACCGTGTTCCTGCGTACCTTCTCCGCTTGCTGCTGAATTTCTGGCACTCTCAGTTAAGCGCACAACAGCTGCCTGAGCATCATTTAGTGCACCTTTCTCCTGAGAGTTTATAACTTTATATATTCCTGCAACAGAAATAATGCCCAATATCGACATAACTATCAGAGATTCAACTATGGTAAAACCTAAATTTTTGTTTGTACAACTCATATAATTAAAATTCTGCCGGAATAAAGCTTAAGTTTATATTAAGCTTGCTGCCTGATATATAGGTAGAAAAATAGATAAAGCAAGACCCCCCACAACAACACCTATAAGCAACATTAATATCGGTTCTATAAGTACGGTTAATATCTTTGTCTGGTGATCAACTGCCTCTTCATAGTATTCGGTAATTCTGCCAAATGTCTTTTCAAGGTTGCCGGTACTTTCACCCACGCTAATTATTTTTTGGGTTTGCTTGGGAAAAAGCTTGGGATACGGCTCAAGTACCTCAGCCAAACGCACTCCATGCAAAAGCGCGGGGCGGGTTGATGCAATAGTTTTTCTATAAACTTCGTTCTTTACTGTCTTTTCAGCTATCTCTACGCTGCGCACAAATGGAGTGCCGCTTGCAACAAGAGAGCCCAAAGCGCGGAAAAATATAACAAGATTATAATTTTTTATAAGATTCTTAAATACAGGTGTTTTTAATATAACTGAATGTATAAAATATTTACCCTTTTCACTGCGTAGGGCAAGAAAAAAAGCGGCAGCAGAACCCAATATCAATGCAAGAAGCATAAAAGGATTGCTTGCAAAAAACTCACCTGTACCTATAAGGATTCGCGTAGGCAAGGGCATTTGTGCATCAAACTCCTCAAAAAGTATAGCTATCTGCGGGAGTATGTAGATCATCATAGCAATAGCTACAGCTATCATAACTGCAATTACAAGCACGGGATATGTTATAGCACTTATAACCTTCCTACGCACCTCATAATCCTTCTGTAGGTCTTGTGAAATAGTGTAGAGCGTTTCACTAAGACGACCCGCTGTTTCACCCGCGTGAATGGTTTCTATAATATAAGGTGAAAAATATTTGGGATAATCACGCATGGCTCTCGACAACTGCTCGCCTCCCTCAACCCGGCTGGCTATTGCCTCAACCGCCTTTTTAACACCTGAGCCGGCAAGTTGCTCCTTGAGAACGCGCAGGGATTCAACCATAGAAAGACCGGACTGTATCATAATGGAGAGATCCCGGTAAAAATTTATCCTTTCTGTATAAGGGAATCCTGAAAAAGAAAAGCTTATTTCTTTTCTAAGTGCAGAGGCGTCTTCCCTCTTCAATGAAAGCACAGTGGTATTTTCGCCATCCAGCTTCCTCCTTGCAAGAGATAACGACAAGGCATTAATACTGCCCTGCTTTAATTGATTATTACTTACTATTTTATAACTGAACTTAGCCATATTAATTTATTGGTTTAGTTGTTCTCATTACTTCTTCAAAAGTTGTTTCTCCTTCAATTACTTTTGCAATGCCGTCTGTAAGCATTGTACGAAATCCCAATTCGTCTGCTGCTGCTCGTACATCATCTGTTGAACCCTGGCTCAATATAAGATCACGAATCTTTTTATTCGGCACTATAAATTCAAAAATACCTACCCTTCCCTCATAACCTGAACTTAAACAAACATCACAACCTTTCCCATGGCTAAATTTCTTCTCCTTTAGCGCCTTGGCGCTAAAACCGTGATTTTTATTCAATACCTCAAGAATGTCAGAGCGCTCTTTTATTTTATCTAAAACTACAGGATCAAGTTTTGTTTTAGTGCTGCAATTGCGGCATATCCTTCTCACAAGCCGCTGAGCTATTACAAGGTTAACGGTAGATGCGACCACAAAATCTTCGACCTTCATTTCCATAAAACGCGAAAACACAGAAGCAGCATCATTTGTATGTATGGTTGTTAAAACAAGGTGACCTGTCATGGCAGCATTTGCGGCCATAAAGGCGGTTTCAGAATCACGAATTTCCCCTACCATCATAATATCGGGGTCTTGGCGCAAAAGAGAGCGCAGACCTGATGCAAAGGTGAGATCAATTCGCGGATTTATCTGTATCTGGTTTACACCCGGAAGAGTGTATTCAATAGGATCTTCTAATGTAGAGACGTTAAGATCATCTTTTTCCATTTGCTGTAAAATTGAGTAAAGTGTTGTTGTCTTTCCGCTTCCGGTAGGACCTGAGGTTACAATAAGGCCATGGGGTTTTCTAATATTTTCAACAAGTATGTCTCTCTCTTCCTCAGAAAAACCAAGCTCCTGCAAACTCATGGATTTACTTGTGTCATTTAATATTCTAAGTGCTATCTTTTCTCCAAAAAGCGTTGGCACTATTGAAATACGCAAAGAGGTCTCTGGAAACTCTTCGGGCTCTAAGCGGCCATCTTGAGGACGCCTGTGTTCATCAATTTTTAAGTTAGCCATTATCTTAAAGCGCGCCACAAGCGACTGCAACATGCTTTTGGGTAAAGTAAGTACCTCTCGCAAGGTGCCATCTACACGGAAGCGCACAGCAATGTCATTTCTCCTTGGTTCAATGTGAATATCACTTGCCCGCCTTATAAAAGAATAGCTTATTATCATATCTACGATCTCTGCCAAATTACCGTTTGTAGGATTTTCATCTCTTGTAAGTATTTTTTCTATCTCATCTACAAAATCTGCCGGATGTTTTTTTAACATATATTCAATATCCTTTTTCTCGGCTTTGTAAAGGTGAACTTCGTTGAAATTATCTGCAATATATTTTTTAAGCCCGCTATTTGAAGGATCTACAGCAGCTATCTTTGCAGTGTTGCCGTCCATATCAAAAACAAAGGCCTGCAATTCCTTAACAAGATCCCTTGGCATAGATGCTAAATACTCTGTATTTTCTTTTGCCTCTTTGGGTAGAGGCGGGTAATTTTTAACCTTAGAAGCTCTTTTCATTTTCTAATTCTAGAATAAATTTTACTATTTTGCATAAAGGTAATTATAAACTATATTAAGTAATAAGTCAATTTATTATTGAAAAACTTACGCCGAACAAAAACCCCTGAATCAATTCAGGGGTTTTTAGAATTTTATTGGAGTGATATTAGTGTTTTAATATACTACTTTCCATCTGCAGCATATCTTTCTTGCGGAGCTTAGTTAGCATTTCCTTATCCCTATCTCCTGCAAGCATGTGCCCCAAGGACTGGCCTGCTGTAAGATGGGGCAATATTACATAATCAGCATCACTGTTATATAAATGCTTGGCATCCTGTATTGTTTCTGCCCTCACCACAACAAGGGGTTTGTTGTCATATTCTTTTGCTTTATGGAGCAGAGCTTCATTAGTTATGAAATCAGGACTGGTAGAAATAATGATCTCGGCTTGCTCCAGTCCGGCCTGTTCCTGTATCTCCTCGTCTGAAATATCACCAAACAAAACAGGGAGGCCTTGTTCCTTCAGGTAATCAGTAAGTTCGGGGTCAAAATCAACCACTAAAACCTCGCCTCGCGGAAGTTGTGAAGCTATATTCTGGCCTATCCTATGCCCACCAATAAGGACAACCGGCTTTAGAAGGCCCTTGGGCAATTTCTTTTCCTGGACATTTTTCTTTTCAAATACACCCAATGAATTTTTAATTTTTTCAAATATATTTTCGCTATAAGTAATTAAATAGGTCGAAATAATTATAGTTGTAATACCTACAGCCGTAACCAAAGATAAAACACCTTCGCTCACATGGCCTATAGAGAGGCCAAGAGTTACTACAATTAAGCTAAATTCTGAAATTTGCGCTACGGTAAGTCCGCTCATAAAACTTGTCTTTCTGCGATAACCCATAAAACCCATAAGCACCATAACTATTATCGGGTTTCCTACAAGCACAAATAAAGAAAAGATAATAATGGGCAAAGCAAGGCTTGCTATCTCTGAAAACACAAGAGAGGAACCGAGAGTTACAAAGAATATTAATATGAAAAAGTCACGCAAGGAACGTATACGTCCTGATATCTGAAAATGCTCTGATGAATTCGCCAAGGCAAGGCCGGCAAGAAAACCCCCTATTTCAACTGAAAATCCGGCATATGACACAGCGGCAGCCACCCCAAGCGCCCAGGCTAAAGATGTCAAGAATAAAAGTTCAAGGGACTGAGCTATTTTATCTAATATCGGTGGTATAACCTTGCGCCCCAGATAAAGCATCAAAAGAAAAAGCCCTATACCCTTTAGCAAGGCAAGGCCTACGCTTAAATATGTAACACCCTCTCCCGTTTCCATTCCCGCAAGCACCATCAATATTAGCATCGCGACAAAATCCTGCACCAAAAGAAAACCTATGCTTATTTTTCCATGCAAAGAGTGAATCTGCTTTCTCTCAGAAAGCAGTTTCACAATTATAATGGTGCTTGAAAAGGTAAGGGCAACAGCAATATAAACTGAGGCAAGGACAGAAAACCCAAACATAATTGAGATAAGAAATCCCCCTGCAGAAGTAAATAATATCTGGCCTATACCAAGCACCAAAGATGTTTTACCCACAAGACGCAGAGAGTCATAATTTATCTCCATCCCAATAAGGAAAAGCAGGAACATGATACCCAAGGAACTGAATGCCTCAAAAAGCTCCATGTTGTGGGCATGTATCAAGCCAAAAGCCCCCAGGGCAACACCTGTAAAAATATATGCCAAAAAGGCGGGCTGGCGAAAAAAGTGCATAATAATTCCCAGCACCGCCGCGACAATTACAATTATTGCAAGTTCTATAATTCCCGTAGCCATATATTATTTTTTTCTATGCCAAATAAATGACATTATAACTCCAAATATTCCAACGAGCATCATTATAATACCCGGTATTGTTTTTGTATTTAAAAAACCTCCTCCATTGACCGGACTAAGCAAAAAGGTAAAAACCCCCATAAAGAACAAAAGGGCAAAAATTATTGCTATAAATATCCGGTTTGTGCGGGAAGATCGCTCATTTATTTTTTCACCCTCAAGAGGAGCCGAACAAAAAGGACAGCTCTCGCTTTCATCTCGTACAAGCTTTCCGCAATTTATACAATGTGTTGTGGCCATTAACTTTATTTTAACACAAAACCCCCCGTATACACGGGGGGTTGAGTTATTTTTGAAGTTTTATTCTTCTCTTTTGGGTCGGGCTGGGCTGACGCCAATATTGCGTCCACCAAAGTCCTTGCCATCCCAAAGCTCTATTGCTTTTTGAGCTTCCTCTTCTGAGGACATCTCTACAAAGCCAAAGCCTTTAGAACGACCGGACATTCTGTCGCGCACAATAACTGCGCTCTCAACAGTGCCTGCCTGTTCAAAAGCATCCTTCAGCTCTTCGTCTGAAGTAGCCCATGGCAGACCGCCGACAAATAATTTCTTCTTGTTTTCCATCAATGTAACTTTTTCTTTTGTCTCAAAAAAAGTTGTTGTAAGACCATAAACTTACGGTCTAGATTTCTAACTTGCGTTTTAACGACCAATTTTTTGTCTCGTAAGAAACTTAAAACGAACTTTTTAACCTTACTACTAATTTTGATT
>JAWVZY010000036.1:0-7758 GCA_033721955.1 Candidatus Spechtbacterales bacterium | reverse complement strand
TCCGTATAAGAGGCGCTGTTGTAAACTGGCCTATCTTATTTTGTATAGACGCTGTAGCCTCAGCAGCGAGACGATTTGAATATTGAGCAAACTCTTCACGCCAAAAAGCGCGCACTACAGGATCTTTAACAAATCCCAAAACCTCTTTTCTGAAGTTTTTATTTGCCATCATGCGATTTACATCTAAAAGCGTGGCTCCGGGATATTCTAAGAGAGCTAAAATAGTGTTATTCAATATATATTCCATCCTTGCAGACCATACATCAACCCATATCTTCTTAAATACCCCCATAAGGCCGCTTGCAACAAGATGCCGGTGGTCATAACCTACGTCTTCAAGCAGGTTCAGGCCCATTGGAGAGTTGCCGTCTGCGGGGTTAAAATATACAACATCATCCACGCGCTCTTTCGGTACAAAATCTAAAAGTGTCTCGGCAAATTCTCCGTGAGGGTCAACAACGCCAACACCGTTTCCATTTAAAATATCCTGCACCGCCATATTCTGCAGCATTGCAGTTTTTCCCATGCCTGTCTTACCTATAACGTACATATGCCTGCGACGATCATCTGTCTTAATTCCAAATCTGTCAGAACGTCCTCTGTAATTTAATTGTGCAAAATAATTTATCTCTTCCATAGTTTTTTAAGTTGGCAAACCCCGGGGAGGTTCTGATGTCCTTGAACTAACTCTTGGCATAAATGGTGCGCGAACCACCTTACCGGGGAAATGATAGATCGTTGCAAGTTCTTCGGTATTTAATATATAGGGCGCGCTGGTATTACCCAAAAAGCGCGATTTATAAGCAGATAGAATATTTCTTTTTCGCATATAGTTCCTTGTCTTTTTGAAAAATACAAAACTGCTCTTGGGGAATGATGCAGGGTCAGGGCGAAAACCATTTATAGCTGTAAACTGGCGCAGATAACCTTGCAGACCCGCTATATGCTCACTATGCCATGCCTCTTTTCTTGCTATATAGACAGAGCGCATGCTTGTCTTGAATTTTACTTTTGAATCTTTTATTTCTATTTTTTCTATTTTTGCCTTTTCGCCAGGTGTTAAATTCATCAATTTATACTGATCATCCTTTTTCTCACTCTGTGAAGAACTGCCGGTACCCCCACTAAACGCATTAAACAGTTTTGTAAGAGGGTCAACATAATTACCGCCGCTTTCCCTGCCAGCAAGCTTATCAACTTCTTTCTGGGCTGCTTTATCATACTGTGTTTCTGTAAGAACAGGGCTTATAACTATCTGCATCCATATATGTTCTCCTTGCTCCATTTTACCTACTAATTCAGCAAATTGAGATATAGGATCCATTCTGCGCTCTTCTTCAATATCTTCAAATTCAATATAAGTTCGAATAGGGTAAACCCATTTCCTATTTAATATATAATCCGCACCCCAAAGCTCATAATCGGGGCCCGGAACTTCAGCGGGCAGGTCGCGTGTGTAATCAGATGCTTCATATATCTCCGCGTCAGGATATTGAGCATAAATCTTGGACTCAATAAAATTACGCTGTTTTCTTTTACAGCGCACGTAAAAATGGAGCTCTCCGTGTATGCCCACCATCTCTAGGCTAAATTGATCAACTATTGCCCCCTCAGTCCAGCGTTCGCGCGCTGTTGGCGGAGACCAAGAACCATGAAACCCTTCAAGTACATTTTCCATCGCCTTTGGAGTTTTCTCAACTTCGGGAGGCAAGCTAATTTCCAAAAGCACCCAATCTATTTTCTCTAGATATTGGGTTTTTTTATAACGAAGATATAAAGGCTGCACCCTGCTTAACAGATAAATAGGAAGAAGTATCCACCAGGTGGCCTTAAATATTTGCCATAAAGTTAAAGTTATTAGTCCTATGATCTCTCCGATTTGTGTAGGCACAATTCTAGCGTATATTATAGAGAGCTACGCCAGATAGTATTTGTTTTCATCAGTTCGCTGAAAATGTTCTCTGTTTTGTAGATTTAGCAAAATAGTGTTTTTTTGCACTAATCTTTGGTCCAAAACCTTGTCTATAAGTTCATCCTTTTCAACCGGCTCGCCCTCTTTTTCTAATATGTTCATTATAACATCTTTTACCGTCCCCGGCATATAACCCCAGTCGGCCAATGCATACGTTCCCCTGCCAATTAGCACAAATCTGTCGTCTTTTATAAGTTCATTGTGCACTGTTTGAGGGTGCGTATTTTTATCATTTTTTTCTTCAAAAGGCGCCGCATCTATCTTCTTAGCCAAATCTCTGAAGTGCAGAGGATCTCCGTGGCGCTCAAGAACCAAAAATACCTTATCACGAACACCGCGAGGATTTATCTCAGCCCATTCAGCCAATCCCCATTTTTCAAAAGGTCCTTTTTGTATTTTTTTCGAAATATCCAAAAGAGAGTAAACATTATTTTCAGTTATCAATAGACCTGTTTCGTTTACATCATCTAAAATAGAAAATAGTTTTTCTTCGTCAACGGGCTCTCCTGTTTTATTTATCTTTTTTACTGTATTTTTTAGCAATGCCTTAACCGCGGCCGCGCTTTCTTTATCTGAAGCCCAACTTGCCTTGAAATCATCGCTTTCTTTAATTTTTACAAACTCATTGCTTAATGCCAAAAGCAAAGCCATATAAGGCCTTTGTGATTCGGTAACCAATTGCTCCATTAGAGTATCCTCTGATGCAGCACCGCAATTCTCATTCAAAAACGCGCGCACTTCTCCATAGGCCTCTTCAAGCAGCTCATACTGCTCAGAGTTTCTTATCTTAAGATAAGAGGCCTCTTCTATCTGTCTTACCCTCTCCCTTGTAATATCGTAATCATTACCTATCTTTTCAAGTGTTTGCCTCTCTCCCTCG
Source organism: Candidatus Spechtbacterales bacterium (assembly GCA_033721955.1). Lineage (GTDB taxonomy): Bacteria > Patescibacteriota > Minisyncoccia > Spechtbacterales > 2-12-FULL-38-22 > JAWVZY01. The sequence continues at coordinate 4,906 of JAWVZY010000036.1, read as the reverse complement.
GCTCCAACACCATGCCTTCTGGCAAGTATCTCGCCGTTTCGCTCACTCAAAACAGCAAGCGCCTTATCCAGGGCCGGCTTTATGTTGAGCTTTTTGGTTTTTGTTGCTTGTGGCATAACTTTATTAATTAATTACTAATATATAATTTAATCATATATTTAAATTATTGTCAACACCCTTCATAGAAATTTCATAAAACACACCCGTGGCAAATTTACCTTATCCGCTTAGCCCAGCTGACAAGAAGCGGACTTGCCAAAAACAGCGAAGAGTAGGTTCCGATAGCAATTCCAATTATCAATGTAAATACAAAATTATGAATGGTAGCACCGCCAAAGAAAAATATGGCAAACAATACAAAGAGTGTTGTCAGCGAAGTGTTAAGAGAGCGTACAATATTTTCTTTTACGCTATCTGATACCAAATCCTCAAAATCTTTTTGACCTCCGATCCGACTCAAATTTTCCCGCACCCTATCAAATATAACAATAGTGTCGTTAACAGAATAACCTACTATAGTTAAAAGCGCGGCTACAAAAGGAACGCCTATCTCTGTTCCTTTAATGTGTGTGAATATCGCAAAAAAGCCGACAGTTATAAGCACATCATGAAATAGTGCAACCAAAGCTATAAGGCCATAACGTACAGAACCTATAGGATAGGATATCTTTCTAAAGGCCCAAGCTACATAAATAACTATCATTATAAGAACCACGATTATGGCCTGATAAGATTTTTCAATGGTTTCAGCTCCTATCACCGGGCCCACGCTTTGGAATTGTTCCTCCACCAGTTCCGACTCACTTAAAGCCGCGATGCTTGAGAGTATTTCTTGGTGAGTGGATTCATCCACCTCGCGAAAACGAAGAATATAAGAATTATCCTCGCCCGGCTGGATATTAACCTGTCCTATATCAAGCTCTCCGAGTGCTGCCGCTATCTCCTCTCTCGATGGCACATCAACTTCAGCTGCTACTACCTGTTGCTGCTCCTCTGCAGCTTCTTGTTCTGCTAACTGTTGCTCCTGTTGGGCTTGTTGTTCCTGCTGTTGCAATTGCTGTTCTATTTCAGGCGGCAATTCAAAATCAAATTCCTCAGAAGAGCTATCTTCTTCTGATTCTACCTGTGCTTCCTCCTGCACCTCCTCTTGCACTTCGCTATCTGCCTCCTGCTGTGTTTCAGAGGTTTCAGCGGACGGCTCTTCTATATTTATCTGACTCTGCTCTTGTTCTATTATCTCGGCTACAAATTTTATTTCCATAAAAGACCCGCCCTTAAAATCAATGCCAAGAGGCAGTCGAAAAAGAGCAATGAAAATAACACTGGCTATAACCAGCAGAGCCGAAAATATATAAAAGAATTTTCTGTATTTCATCATATTATTAACGAGACCAAATAAATTTCCACTCCTCTATTTTACCTACAAGAAGCAGCTTCATTAAATATTTTGTAATTATCATTGCAGAAAACAAGCTTATAACGATACCGAGACCAAGCGTTAGAGCAAATCCTTGTATAAAGCTTGTTGAAAACCAAAATAATATTGCGGCAGTAAGCAGGGTTGAAATATTACCGTCACGAATTGAAGGCCAAGCCCTTGAAAATGCTTTGTCCACGGCAAAAGATAAACTCTCAACCTCATCTAATTCTTCCTTAAGGCGTTCAAATATAAGTACATTTGCATCCACGGCCATACCTATAGATAATATTAAACCGGCAATTCCGGCAAGAGTTAGTGTAATAGGTATAAGTTTAATTATGGCGAGCAAAAAAGCGAGATACATTCCAAGAGATATAACCGCCAAAAATCCGCTTAAACGATAAATAATAATAAGAAATACAAAGACAGCCAAAAGCGCTATTATACCGGCCTTCAAGCTGTCATTGAGTGACTCCTCGCCAAGTGCGGCACCTATCCTCTGCTGGCTTATAATATGTATAGGAACAGGTAGAGCGCCGGCATTTAGATTGCGAGTAAGCTCGCGTGCCTCATCCAGAGTAAAGTTTCCTGTTATTACTGCCTGTCCTCCTGTTATTGTCTGATTAACAACAGGTATAGATACAGGAGCACCATCGAGATAAATAGCAACCACATCTCCAACATTCCTCTCTGTTATCTCTTCAAAAAGCTTTGAACCCTCCTCATTAAATTGAAGCGCTATTTGGATCTGCCCGGTTTGAGGATGGTTTGTTACAGTTGCCCTCTCCAGGTATTGGCCGGTAAGCTGAGTTTTTGCATAGCAGGGATCTTGCCCCAGGATCTGGGTAAATGTAGCAATATTTTGGCTATTGGCGCCTGAACAAATTCCCAATAACTGATCAGAACCTATGCCCTCGCCTGCATCCGCCGGAAATACTTCTCTCAAAAGTCCTTCCTGTTCTTCGGCAGACCTGGATTCCTTAAATTCAAGTAAAGGAGTTTTGCCTATTTCTTCTATAGCTTTATTTGGATCATCAATTCCTGCAAGTTCCACAATAAGGCGCGAGGAATCCTCTCCACGCTCAACTTGGACTACCGGCTCTGTAACGCCCAAAAAGTTTACCCTTCTCTCTATAGCATCTCGCAGTGATGCCATGGCATCAACTTCATCGGCGGGAGATATATCTGAAAGATCCGCCTCATATACAAGATGTACACCACCCTGTAAATCCAGGCCTAAAGAATATCCATCGCCCTCTTGAGTTCTGGGCAAAGTCCAGGTTGCCCCTATATATTCAGAGCTAAAATGCTCTACTTTAGGATTTGCCCAATCAGCAAATCTATTCCAAAAGGCGGGGTAATCTAAATTAGCCGCAAAAAGTGCGGCTGCTAATATTAATATAACAATCATCCATATCCGAGCTCTTTCTGTTGGTTTTTGGAAAAGTCGTCTCATAAATATACTCTAAATATGGTAATGAAGTTTACAAAAAAAATCAAGGGGCGCCTCTTTAAAAATAAAAAGGCCACGTTGATTACGTGGTAAGTGTTGGTTGACTGCGCGCTCTGCTTTCAGAGCGCGCAGTCATGTTTACCGGAACTGTCCCCTCCGGCAAGGGACCGAGTGTCAGTCGGAATTTATATTGATGCCTGCGGGAAGCAGGCAAATCGGAGGCCGTATCCGGGATAAGAGGTCCGCCCACAGATGACTGATGATAGACCCTGTGATTCGGTATCGACTATTCAGATACGGCCAAAAAAGTAAAAAACTGGTATAGCTCGGAGCGGGCGCTGTCTCGTGAGGAGGAGAGGTCGGGAGGATTCAGCGCCCAACTCCGAACTAGGCCTACATTATACCATATATAGAATATTTGTCAATAAGTTTCTGGCAATTATGGCTTTGTGTTAAAATATGCATATGAAAGAAAAACTTACAAACAAACAAAAAGAGGCCGTTGAAAGCTCATCGCCCTCCACAATGGTAATCGCGGGTCCGGGAACCGGTAAAACACATATACTTGCAAGCCGTGTTGAATACTTGGTCAGACATATGGATATACCCGCCGAAAACATTTTAACCCTTACCTTTACTAAAAGTGGAGCAAACGCCATGAAGGAGCGTGTCATAAAATTTCTCGGCGAGGATGGCTACAAAATAACTACAAGTACATTTCACGGCTTTGCCTCTTCTCTTTTTGAAGAATTCCCACAAGAATTTCGCTTTGGCAGAAATCTGCGCGAAGCCACAAATATAGACCGGGCAAAAATAATTGAAAATATTATAGATGAACTTACAGAAAGCGGAGAATTAAAAGAACTGTATTCACCCTATGATAAATACCATTATTTCAATGACATATCCCGCGCCATTAGCCACATAAAAAAAGAAGGTATTAGTGTAGATGAATTTAAAAAGCTTGTTGCAGGTTGGCAGGCAGAATTTGATGCTATGCCCGATGAAGAAAAATTATCCAGCAGAGGGCCTAGAAAAGGCAAAGTGAAGCGCGAACACGAAAAGACACAAAAAAATATAAACAAAAACAAAGAGCTCGCCCTTATATATCAAAAATACGAAAAAGAGATGAAAAACCGCCATCTCTTTGACTATGAAGACATGATAATGCGCGCCATTGAAGGACTTGAAGAAAATGAAGGCCTGAGGCACGAGCTACAAGAAAGATACAAAGCAATACTTGTAGATGAATACCAGGACACCTCAGGCGGGCAAAATAAGCTCCTTTTTCTGTTAATTCCCGAACAAAATTATAATATATTCATAGTAGGAGACGATGATCAGGCAATATATCGCTTCCAGGGAGCAACCATTGAAAACTTCCGGGAGTTCATAAAAAAATATCCTGACACAAAAATAGTCAGCTTAGAGGATAATTTCCGCTCCCCTAACCTCCTTTTAAATGCCGCGCTCAACCTGGCAAATAAAAGCGAGAAAAGATTAACCTCTGAACTTGGACTCCCTGATAAAAGATTAATAGCTCATGGCGAATTCAGCGATTCACAGGATATTGAAATAAACGAATTCAACACAGATACTGAAGAACATTCGTTTATTGTAGAAAAAATACTTGAATTAAATAAAGAGGGTACAAATTGGGGTGAAATATCGGTCATAACCAGAACTAACCGCGAGCAAGAAGAGATATCTGAGATATTAAGAGGCAGGGGCATACCTGTTTATGTATCAGGCGATACTAATGCTCTGGATAACAGCTATGTGTCTTCTCTTTTTGCCCTGGCAAAAGCGTGCATAGATCCACATGACAATGACGCGCTTTTAGAATTTCTTCTGCATCCTGCAACACCAATAATGCGCGATGATGTATGGCGCGTTCTTGAACAAAAAAATAAAGTTCTCTTTAGCGCTTTTAGAAACCTGTTGGAAGAAGATAAATTTTCAGATAAAGCATCGGCACAAAAAACATTTGATATTATAAATGAACTTTCGGGCTCACTTACTGTTAAAACAGG
>JAWVZY010000035.1:0-7956 GCA_033721955.1 Candidatus Spechtbacterales bacterium | reverse complement strand
TTATATTTTGTCAATGTACAGAACTTAAAGATGCCGGCAAAAGCCGGCATCTAAAAATTAGTTGTGAAAAAATTATCTTATTTTACTTCCCTCCTTGGCCTCACGCTCAGGTTGGAGCAATACGGGTTCATCATCTCCCGCTGCAAGAAGCATGCCCTGAGATTCAAGACCCATAAGTTTACGGGGCTCAAGATTTACAAGTACTACTATTTGACGACCCTCAAGCTCTGCAGGATCATGACTTTTTTTAATTCCTGCCACTATCTGGCGCTCACCTATCTCTTCTCCAAGATCAACCTGAAGCTTGAGAAGCTTGTCTGCCCCCTCAACCTCCTCTGCGCTTTTTATTGTTCCAACGCGCATATCAAGTTTTTTAAAATCATCAAAATTTATCATGTTAAATTTTTATTACTTAATTAATTAAGTAATAAATTAAGTAATTCTTTTTTTCTACAATAACCTCAAATTAATGAGGTTATTATATATAACTTTATCTATTTTTGCAAAACCTACCCAAATGTAAAGGCGAAAACTGAAACTTCCGGCTCCAGAAAATGAATTCTAAGAGTATGCTCCCCATAATTTCCACCTAAATCCACTAAGTTATAAAGAGCGTGGTCGTTAAACTCAACTATGCCATCAGATACACTAAAGCCGGAGTTTTCAGAGCTTATTTTCTCTCCATCAAGATAAATCTCGGCTCTTGCGCCCTCAGGTGCCCCTGCTACAAGGTTTACTTTATTCGCTGAAAATTTAATTAATATATCTCCCTCATCACTTCTAAGCTCTGAGTTTTCAGGGCCCATAAACCACTCTCCCCCGAAAGCAAACTCGTTTAGAGAAATATTTTGGGGAAGTTCATAATTACATTTATTGCCATAGCATGTTCCGCGCGGGAACTCATGTATATATTCAAGTCGTTTATACCCCAGATAAGTTTCGGGTGTTTTTACTTGTGTAAAATCCACATTATCTACGTTTTCAGGCGCATCATGCTTCATCTCCACTTCTCCCATGCCAAGTTGTTGACTCCTTTCATTTAAAAGCTCTACTATTTTCCCTTCTGTCTCCTCGTATGCCCCCTCGCCTATATGATCATAAACTATATAACCGTCTATATCTATAAGATATTTACGCGGCCAATAACGATTGCTATAGGCCTGCCAGGTCGCATAATCATTATCGAGTACTACGGGGTATTCAATATTAAATTTTTCAACAGCGGCAGTTACATTTTCATAATCCTTTTCAAAGTCAAACTCAGGGGTATGTATACCTACTATTTCAAGACCTTCCTCTGAATACTTTTCATACCAATTATTTAAATAAGGAAAAGTACGTTGACAATTAATGCAGCTATATGTCCAAAAATCTACAAGTATAACTTTTTTCCCTATAAGCTCCTCTATAGTTATCTCTTCGCCACCCGTGTTTATAAAACCGGAAGGTGATACTATCTCTTTGGCTTTGGGATATTTTGAGGCCTTATCTGCATTACCCTCTATGCTTTCGATCTCCGCGTTTTTAGTTGTACCTATGTTGGGAGGGCCTTGTCCCTCAAAATAGATTATCCCGGCAACTACAAGTGCAGAAACTATAACAAGTCCTATATTTCTTTGAATGCGCTTCATATTATTTGAGCAAAATGCTATTCACTATTTCCAAATTAGCTACAACACTAAGCTTTTGAGTAAATACAAGCACTCCAAGAACTATCAGCACATAGCCAAAGGCAATATTTACATAATTAAGTGCTTTAGCATGCTTATTTATTAGTTTTTCTGCCCTTGACGTAAAGAGGCCTACTACCAAGAAAGGCAACCCGAGGCCAAGAGAATAAGCTATAAGCAGAGAAAATGCTGAACCGGGAGCTGAGGCAGCTAAAGAAAGTATGCCTCCTAAAACCGCGCCCACACAAGGTGTCCAGCCCGCAGCAAATGCCGCGCCAAATACAAATGAGGTTAAATAATGCGATTTAAATTTCTTTTTAACACTTGGCTTATATTCGCGCTCCAAAAAAGGGATCTTTATAAGGCGTGTCAGGTATAGGCCGAAGAAAATTATAAGCACGCCCCCAATCCTGGAGAGCCACAGCTGTACATCATAAGCTATGCCCTCAAGCAAGCTATTTAATAAAACCCCGATAGATGCAAAAACAGTTGAAAAACCAAGAACAAAAAAGACGCTGCTCATAAAAGTAGCCCTTCTTTTATTTATTTTTTGACCGTTTTGACCGTCTTCTCCTTTGCCCGCGTCTTTTGTCGCGGTTCCTGCAAGATAGGCAAGAAAACCGGGGATAAGAGGTAGTACGCATGGCGATAGAAAAGATACTATACCCGCTAAAAATGCTACTGTAATTGAAAGTTCATTTCCCATAATGTTTTAAGATATAATTTTATAATGCGTTAGATATTTCATCCAAGTAACGTTGCTTACTCCAGCTATCGGGCGCCTTAAGTATGCGCTCTCCATTCTTTAGAAAAACTTTTGTATGCTGATAGGCAACACCAAATTCGCGGGCCAGATCTTTTTCGCTTGAATCAGTATTGCTGTCGTTGTAATTAACGCGAAATCCAACAACATTTTCATTATCCAGCTCATTAAATGCAGGATAAAGCGCGTCGCGTGTTTCAGCCCGGCACACGGGGCACCAATTGGCATAAAAATAAAGTACAACTAGTTCTTCAGAGTTTAGTGCTGCCTGATAATCATCACTATTAAAGACAATCAAAGGGCTTGTAGAGCCGGCAAGAACTTCACCTTTATATTCCTGCTCCATCATAGCTCCCTCATCTTCCTCCATCATATGTTCTCCTTCTTCCATTGTAGTGCCCTCCTCTTCCATCATTTTCTCTCCCTCTTCCATCATATCTTCTCCCTCCTCCATCATGCTCTCCCCTTCTTGCATCATTTTCTCTCCCTCCTCCATCATATCTTCTCCCTCCTCCATCATTTTCTCTCCCTCGGGACGAAGGTTATAGTAAGTTATACCGCCCAGCACAAGTGCTGTTGCAATTATAGCCACTATTACAGGCATGGCCAGACCATCTTGTTTAATTAAGTTTTTCATATTTTTAAATTAATACTAACTTAATAACCAGTGTAGCAACACTGGTTATTAATGTCAAGTTAACTTTACATTAAGGTGGGGATAACTATCTTTTTAATTTAGCCCAATGCGCGCCAAATATCTTACCCAATACCATGGCGGCAACAGCTGAAATAAGCCATGGACTTGGGTGAGAATCGATACTTTCAATGATAATTCCCAAAAGAAGAGTTGCCATGCCGGCAAGATAGCCAAAACGCCCGGCTATCATTTTATGCAATTGCTCACGTTCATCACGGGCACTCTCTTTCCAAACAAAACTGCTAAAAATAGAAACTAAAACAAACACTCCCCCTATAGTAAGGTAAAGAATTTCATCGGGCATCCACAGGCCAAATGGATTAAGGAGCGATACCAAAAGCGTCAACAAAAGTACAGAAATTATAACCTCATTTTTTGTTTCCATAATATTATTTATTTTTTATTTTAAACATTTCTTCAACTTTTTTATTAAAAAATTTAGCTATCTTCATAGCTAAAAGTACAGAGGGTGTATAATTGCCTTTTTCTATTGCAATAATAGTTTGGCGGGTAACACCAACTGTTTCTGCCAATTCCTGCTGGGTAACTCCTCTTTCTTTCCTGTGTTTCTGTACTTTATTTTTTACTGTATCGGGCATATATCTATTTTAACATGCAACTTACTTAAAATATTTTTTGTTCTTTAATTTTTCGGGCAACAAATCTTCCTTTGTATATTTTTCATACCCTTTGCCATAGCCCATATCTTTCATAAGCTTTGTAGGAGCGTTTCTAATTTTAAGCGGTATAGGCAAATTGCCGTGTTCTTTAACATCTTTTTGTGCGGCGCGAAGCGCATTATAGGCGCTTCTGTCTTTGTTGGCGCCGGCAAGATAAGCAACTCCATGCGCCAAGTTTATGGCGCACTCAGGAAGACCTATTGTTTCCACTGCGCGAAAAACCTCGTTTGCTACAACAAGCGCTGTTGGCTGTGCGATGCCTATATCTTCACTTGCAAAAATTACCATTCGCCGTGCTATAAATTTAGGATCCTCACCGGCATCTATCATGCGTGCAAGATAATACATTGCCGCATCCGCCTGAGAGGCGCGCATACTTTTTATAAAAGCACTTATTGTATTGTAATGCTCCTCTCCTTTTTTATCATATCTTAAATGCTTGTCCTGCAGAGTGTCTTTAAGATTTTTCAAAGTTATTTTTCCATATAATTTATTTGTATTTTCTAACATTCCAATCGCCTGACGAGCGTCTCCGTTTGCTATATTTATTAAAAAATCTACTTCCTCATTACCCATATCAAAGCCGCATCTCTTAATTATCTTTTTCATTTCTTTCTCTGTAAGTTCGTTTAAAGTAAAAACGCGGCAGCGAGAAAGCAGAGGGGAGATAACTTCAAAACTTGGGTTTTCAGTTGTTGCCCCAATTAAATAAAGCTCACCACTTTCTACATAGGGCAGAAGAAAATCCTGCTGGGCTTTATTAAAGCGGTGGATCTCATCCAAGAATAGGATCTTGGGACTATCGCTTGTATCTGTTTCAATTATTTTCTTTACATCGTTTTTACCTGCCGAAACCGCCGAAAGCTCAAAAAGTTCGGCATTTACGCTATCGGCATAAATGCGGGCTAAAGTAGTTTTACCTGTTCCGGGAGGCCCCCATAGAATAAAGCTAAATAAATGCTTATTATTTATAGCTTCGCGCAATGGCTTGCCTTTACCTACAAGATGTTCCTGGCCAAAAAATTCACTTAAGTTTTTCGGCCTTATTTTTGATGCTAATGGTTCTGTCATTGCGCCCATTATAGCAGAAAACCATTAAAATACCAGCAAAAACCGCCCCTTAGGGCGGTTTTTTTATTACTTACTATCCTCTTGTTTTGGCGGATCGGGCTGCTTTTGAGTGTCTTCTTTTTTATTTTGCTCCTTCTGTCCCGTTATTGTAGATTTAGCTACAACTATAAACAATGCCAATAAAACAGCTGCAGCAATGCCGAGACCAAGCCAGGGCAACCACGGATATTTTTCTGTAATACGGCTCTCTTCACCGTCACAAATATCACCTATGCCATCGCCGTCAATGTCCTGCTGGCCACGATTCGGCTGATCGGGACAATTATCTCTACTGTTTATAATGCCGTCTCTGTCAAAATCATCACATGCATCACCTCTGTTATTATTGTTTATATCTACTTGGTCTGCATTTGCTGTATTTACACAATTATCAAGACGGTCAGGTACTCCATCACCATCTACATCCGGCTCTATATACTCAGGGTTATCTTGAGAAGGTACTGAATCTATTCTCAAAACACCTTCATCAGTTACAAGGTCAGGTCTTTCTCCTGTTGGAATTGAGACATAGCGATCTGTATTAAAATAAATTCTATAACTGGTTTCGGGCTGTGCCAAAAAGCGAAGCCCGCTTGTTGTCTCTCGTCCCACATTTTCCTGATTAAGACGAAACTCACTTATCCTAAGCGGCTGAGAATATGTCAAAGTAACTTTCCAAGTACTTGCTGTAGTGCGTGGAAAATTTATTCTCTGACTAATTAGTCTTTTTGTTGCCACAACAATTGTATCATCGGAGCCGGCTGTTATTTTTATAGTATTTGGAAGAGCAACATGATCATCCAATAAAAGCGATAGTGAAGAGGATACTATAGGCCGTTCGCCTGTTAGTGTAATGATAGTTCGTCCTGCCATCTCCTGATCTTCGGGAAGTTCAAAATTAGTATATGTCTGCAAGCTGTCGTCTATCATGCGACTTGCGGCAAATGAACTAACGCCATCTGCCTCTATATCCACTGATATTTCATTCTCCCTGCTACTTGTCCTAAAATATGAGGGCTCATATTTATTTGTTTTATTGTTTAAAACCGCAAAAAGGCGGCGCTCTATAAACTCGTTATCAAAAGGCACCTCAATTACTGTAGGTACAATAATAGATTGTTCGGGAATATCCTTATATTCCTTAAAGGCACTAATGATATCGCTATTTGCATAAGCTGTAGACATTGTAGCTACAGTAACAACAGCAACAAATATAGCTATATATTTATTTTTTATTTTCATTATTTTCTTTGTTAATTTTATTATTTTCTGTATCATCTTTGGAGTGAAGCAATGAAACATTATTCTTTCTTCCCAAAAACGCCGTGCTCATGAGCAATATACCTATAAGGAAAAAGGTTGCTACTCGCCCGCCAAGTCCCATTTGCCAAACATCAATAAACAACAACCTTCCCACAACAAATGCCAATAATGTGCCTCCATATACTATATAAGATCTTTCCTCGCGGTTTGTGCCCATAACATAAACTGTAATACCCGCTACTGTATAAATCACAAGAGAAACCATAGTACCTATATCATATGGTAACTCAGCATGAGCAGAAAGCCATACAAGTATATAGGCATAAAAAGAACTTGCTATAAATAACCCACCCGCTAAGGTCTTGTAACCTTGAAGGTCCTCCTCGCCAAGATCTTCTGTGATCTTAGCTTTAAAATATCGTCCCAGGCCGGCTAAAGCTCCAATAAATATAATTAACACCAGGGAATCTTGATGGAATGCCCCCTCATGCCATGCGTCGCTTGCCATTGCTCCCAGTGAAATAAAAGTCGCATATATAGCACTACCCACAAGCAAAAGCATATTTAAGCTATTGTGAGTACTTAAATGCTTGGGATTTAACATGCTTACATCTTTCCTGTTAAAGTATGCCGAAAGCGCCCCAAGAGCAAAAGCGAAAATAAGCAATATGGCTGCATCCTGATTAAACGTGCTTTCGCCCCATGGATAATCAAATACATGCCTGAGAGAAAGAATAACTGAAGGAATAAGCAATAGCGAGAGCATCTCTGTAATATGTGTCTTCTTTATTAATTTATCGGCAAGCATAATAATTACAAGCGCCTCAAATAAATAAGCAATGGTGAGAGCAGGACCACTGAGTTCTATAGCGGTAGCTGTAGCAAGTAAGATCAAAGAAACACCCGAATAAACATAAAATGGTTCCAGTTTGCGGCTTAACTTAAATATTAGAAACGCTCCTATTGTGAAAATAACCATCCAGGCGGCAATAAGCAAACTTTGCCATTCATCCTGCGCGGCAAACATTATCCAGCCAAGCACAAACAATCCATTTCCCGCACCTGTTAAGAGGTCTGGTACAAGCTCCTCCTTTCTTTTTATTTCTAATTTTAATATTCCAAGAGTATTGGTTATAAAAAATATAATTGTAAATATATATGCAAACAGAAGTAATGTGTTCAAGCTAACCTCTCTATAGGCACTCACGCTCCCTATGCTATAAAAAGAAACTATCAAAAGAGAGGCAAATGTCAGTTCACGCCACCCGCGAAGCACCATTATCCATATCGCGCCAAGCACAGTAGCCAACAAATAAGCAAATATAGTTATCTGGTCAGGCACAGAACCAACCATTATAGGAGCTACAGCAGCCAAAAGTAAGCTAACAAGGGCGAGATATCTGGCATTGAATTTAATACTTGCCAAAGCCACAAACGCTGTGCTTAAAAACATGACCGGCAAAGCGGTGGCAGGACTGAAGAATCCATAAAGTACGCGAGCAGCAAAAGTTGTAAGAATAATAACGGTTGACCCAAGAACTAAAATAACACTGCCCTGTCTGGGGAATTTCTTCATTCTCCACCACCCTGTTATAAGAATGCCCGCTCCCGCTGCAAGCCCAAGCGCTATTCTGCCTAAAGGACCTATCCAGTTATTGTCAAAAGCAAACTTTACAAACCACCCAAAACCAATAAGCAATAAAAACGCGCCAAGCTTAAGTAGCCAGTCCTCTTTTAGCCAGTTTACAAAATCTTGAGTTGCTTTTTGCACCA
>JAWVZY010000034.1:0-8155 GCA_033721955.1 Candidatus Spechtbacterales bacterium | reverse complement strand
GAAAGAAGAAGAGAAAGAAGAAGAGAAAGAAGAAGAGAAAGAAGAAGAGAAAGAAGAATAACCCGCCTTTAACCTGATTTTTGCAGAGTAAAGTTTATGACACCTATAACGATCTTATTTGTTTTTGCCTTCGCCTCTCTTTTATTTTCGCTACTTTATCTCCAGCGAAAAGTATCAATACGTCAAAAAGAGCTTAGCGCAAAAGCATTTTTTGCTAAAATAGAGCAAGAAACTAGAATGCATCTTCGTCGCTTATATGGCTCGACGGCTGTTTTAGCTGTTTTGGTATCGGGGGTGCTTTATGCGGTTCCGGTGTTTAGTTTTGAGGAGAGTTTTAGTTTTTTGGCAGGGGTTTTAGTTATGATGGCTATAGTTCATAGCTGTTTTACTTTCCTATCGAAATTTTATTCTAAGTTTGCAGGCAGCACATCTTATGGCTTTATAGGGTCTTTTAACAGCCTTTTTGGTACGGGGAATGTTTTGGGCGTTTTTATAATAAGTTCTGTTTTGTTTTTTACAACTGCCCACTATACTCTTATTGGCCCTTCAACTCCAGCTATTGTATCTTTTGTTTTGGGGGGATTGTTTTTTGGAATGATTTTTAAAACTATAAACCCCGACATCAAAAGCTCTCTTTTTTTAGCTCTCGAAAAAGTACTTGAATTTGGAGAATTAGCTTTTTCGGCAGTTATAATCTCTATGATCGTATCATCTTTGCTTTTACCTGGTTTTATAGGTGCTGCAGTTTTACCTCTTTTAAGTGTAGGCGCGGGAATAATTGCATCATTGCTCGGTGTTGGTCTTATGCAAATGGGAGCTACTACAAATATTTTTAAGAATATAACTGTTTCTATGCTGGGGGCAATTTTACTGTTTTCAATAATAATATTCCCATTAATTGTGTGGGCCATGAATGAAAATGTTCAGTATTCTAATATTAAGTTGTGGATTTCTTCTTTTGGGGCTGTTGCATTAGTAGGCGCAATGACTTTGCTTCAATATTTTAGAAAAAAATATTTAAGCCGGCCCATTGTACTTTTGGCATTTATACCTGCAGGCATTTACCTTTCTTATTTGTTAGCCGATCTTTACGGGTTTTCAATATTTATTGTTAGCTTAATCTCTGTTTCTCCTGTTATTTTCTCCATGTTTATCTTTACACATATTACTCAAAATTTTGAGTTTGCTTTAGAAACAATAGATATGCCAGCGGAACAAAAAAAGATAATATATAAATTAAATTCAATAAGCGAATCTATCATAAGGGGAAGTAAGGCTTATATATGGCTTGTAGGCACTTTTATATTTATTGGATTCTTCCTTTTATATCAAAATGAATTAGATAGCCAGCTTATAAGAGATTCTTTTTCACTGGAAAACCCCCATGTAATAACAGGTGTATTTCTGGCCTTGATAGCAATATTTGTAGCTATGCGCTATATTTTTTCAATATCACCCACAAACAAGGAATCTAAACCATGGGCGGCATTAGATGTAGAGTTGTTAAGACGCTCTTTTATAGCGCTAGGCGGCTTTTTTCTGGCACCTGCTATATTATCTATTTTTGGGGGAGCTGAGATGTATAGCGGTTTTTTTATAGGCATTGTTGTAATTGCTACAACTTTGACTGTTCCCGGCTCGTTATTTGACATAAAGAGAAAAAGTAATTATAGTGCCATAACTGAAAGGGCAGAAATCTTGTCGCGTTTGAGAATACTTGGCCCTGCATCATTGCTTTTAATAGTATTTCTTATTTAGTATTAAATATAAAAAAATTATGCAAGTTAAAATAAAAGATATAGACAATATACAAAAAGAGCTTAAGTTTGAACTAGAGAATGAAGATATGGACAAATATTTAGATAAGGCGGCAAATCGCCTGTCTAAGGAAATGAAAGTAAAGGGTTTCCGTGATGGTAAAGTGCCACGCGAAGTCGTGGAAAGTTCAGTGGGCAAAGAAAAGGTATGGCAGGAGGCTGCTAACGACGCCATACAAGACAGTTATTGGAACGAATTGGATAAGAAGAACATAGAGCCGATAGGTATGCCTAAAATAAATGTTACAAAACTTGTTCCCGGTAGTAATTTAGAATTTACAGCAACTGTGCCTGTAATGCCTGAGCTTGATCTCCCTGACTATAAACAAATTGCTCAAAAAACATTAGGCAAAGAACAGAAAGATGTTGAGGTTGAAGAAAAAGAGGTTGACGCCAGCTTAAAATGGCTACAAAGATCGCGCACGCAAGCCGACGATGGCGGTGAAGTTAAAGAAGAGGAAGATATAGAATTTAATGATGAATTTGCCCAAAGCTTAGGTGACTTTAAAAATATGGAAGAGCTTAGGAGCAGTATTAAAGAGGGGATAAAAGCAGAGAAAGAAAAACAAGAAAAAGAAAGAGTACGCCTGCTTATACTGGAGCATGTGCGCGAAAAAACCAAAGATCTAAAAATCCCCGATTTATTGGTAGACCAAGAGCTTGATAAGATGGAAGAAGAGTTTGCCAACCAAATATCGCGTTCAGGTATGACAATGGAGCAGTATTTTGAACAGGCTAAAACAAATAGAGAGGATGTTAGAAAAGGATGGCGCGAGAAGGCAGAAGAGCGGGTTGCAACAGGTATTTTGTTACGAGCGATAGCTGATGAGGAAAATATTGAAGCAGACCCCGACGAGGTAGAGAAAGAGGCAAATAAATATCTTTTGCAATTTGGCAGCATAGAGGAAGCCCAAAAGAACATTGATCCAAATAGATTAAAGAGCTATATAAGTGGTATAATAAGAAATGAAAAGGTTTTCGAACTTTTAGAAGGTAATAAAAAAGAAGAAAAATGAATTTAATTCCTACAGTTATAGAAAAATCTCAATATGGTGAGCGGGCTTACGATATATATTCACGCTTACTTAAAGAGAATATTATATTTCTTGGCGGTCCTGTAACCGATACTTTGGCAAATATTGTAATAGCCCAACTTTTATTTTTAGAGAGCCAGGATCCTTCGAAAGATATACAGCTCTATATTAATAGTCCGGGAGGCAGTGTTACTGCAGGAATGGCAGTTTATGACACAATGCAACATGTAAAAAATGATATTGCTACGATTTGTGTGGGAATGGCTGCTTCAATGGGTGCGGTGCTTCTTGCAGCTGGCTCAAAGGGAAAGCGCAGTGCATTGCCTAATTCTGAAATGCTTCTACATCAGGTTATGGGAGGTGCACAGGGTCAGGCAAGCGAAATAGAGATATCAGCTAAGCACATATTAAACACAAAAAAGCGCCTCAACGAAATTTTAGCTGACCACACAGGGCAGGACTTAAAGACGATTGAAAAGGACACAGATAGAGATTTTTATCTTACAGCAGAGGAAGCAAAGAAGTATGGGCTTGTGGACAATATAATAAAACCTAAAAAGAAATAAGTAGCAAGAAAGTGCTTGTTAAAAACCGCCCATTTGGGCGGTTTTTATATTAGGGGTTGGCCTGTCATTATATCAGGTATATCTACCCCCATAATCTTAAGAATCGTAGGAGATACATCGGCTAATACACCTTTTGGTGCCTGCGTGTATAAATTATCCGCGTTTAAGGTTTGAAAGGCCTCATCAACAATATAGAAAGGAACAGGATTTATTGAGTGCTTTGTTATTGTTTCTCCTGTTTTTAAATTCATCATCTCTTCTGCATTTCCATGGTCTGCAGTTATAACAAGGGAGATATTGTATTTTTTTGCTATTTCAACTAATGATGATATATTTGCATCCATTGCCTCTATTCCTTTTACCGTGGCATTAAAATTGCCAGAATGAGCTAGAAGATCGGCATTAGCAAAATTTATAAGGAAAAAATCATAATTTTCTATGTTTTCTAGCACTTTTTGGGTTATATTGTAAGCTTGCATTTCAGGTGCTTTTTCATAATGAGGCGTTCCCATGGAGGGTATAAGCATTCTCTCTTCGCCCTCAAAGGGTTCCTCTATCTCTCCGTTGAAAAAATAAGTTACATGGGCATATTTTTCTGTTTCTGCTATGTGTAATTGTTTGAGTCCGGCTTTTGATATTACCTCAGTCATAGGCATGTTTATTTTTGGAGGGGGAAAAGCCACTTCAATAGGAAGACCCTCTTCATACATGGTCATTCCTACAAAATAGAGATTGGCGATCTTTTCACGCTCAAAATGATCAAACCGAGCATTGGGTAGTACAAATGCGCGTGTTAACTGCCGGGCACTGTCTTCGCGAAAATTAAAAAACACCAAAGCATCCCCCTCTTGTACCAGGCCTACCGGCTTACCCCCTTCCGTTACAACTGCAGGTTCTATATCCAAGTCCGTTTTGCCGTTATTGTAGGAGTTTTCTATATATTGAGCAGGGTCGCTTATTTGTTTGCCTACTCCTTTTGTAAGCAAGTTATACGCTTTTTCAGTGAGTTCCCAGCTATTATTTCTGTCCATTGCATATGCCCTGCCTACCACAGTTCCTATTTTGCCTGCATTTCTTTTATTAAGCCGCATTTGCAGGTGCTTAATAAAATTAGCACCTTCTTTGGGTCCTCCGTCTTTTCCGTCTGTAAACGCATGTATCACTACTCTTTCAATGTTATTTTGTTCAGCCATATCTAATAGGGCGTATAAATGGTCTATATAACTATGCACGCTTCCGGTTGAAATAAGCCCCATAAGATGAAGTGTAGAGTTATTGCGCTTTACGAAATCTACAGCACCTTTAAGTGCCTTATTTTTGAAAAAAGCTCCATTACGTATGGACTCAACTATACGAGGAAGATATTGAAATATAATTCTTCCCGCGCCAAGATTCATATGTCCCACTTCGCTATTGCCTTCTTGACCCCAAGAGAGCCCTACGCCAATGCCTGATGCCTGTAAGCTGGACATAAAGTAGGATTTTTCTATAGTATCTATTGTAGGAGTGTTTGCCTTATAGATAGCGTTGCCGCGAGAGGGCGCTGCCACTCCCCAGCCGTCTAAAATAAGAAGTATAACTTTTTTAGCCATATAATTAATGATAACATATTAGCGTTGCTAAAAATCGTACTTAGGCGCCTTTCTTTACAAAGTGCCTTATTTTTGATATTATTTTTAAGTATAAAGAGTCAATTAACTGTCGGGCATAAAGTTGCCCTCTGTATGCAAATTTTACAAAATAATTTAATAAAAAACCATGGAAAGCATATCATTAATAATAATGAGCTTTTTTGCTTTGGTTGTAGGTCTTGTAGTGGGATATTTGGCAAGACAGGCAATAGCCAAAAAGCAAGAAGGCACAGCGGAAGCCAAGTTAAAGAAATTAACTACGGAAGCCAAGAAAGAGGCCGATAAAATAGTTGAAAAGGCCAAGGTAACAGCTGATGAGATAATAGAGGATGCTAAAAAAGAAGAAAAAGAAAAACATTCTTATTTATTACAACTTGAAAAGCGTCTACTCTCTAAAGAAGAGGATCTGGAACAGAAACACTCTAAAATAAAAAAGAAAAATAAAACACTTGCAAAAAACACGCGTGAGCTTGAAGCCGAGCGTGAGGATTTAAGTGAATTAAAAAATAAACATATAGAAGAACTTGAAAAGGTGGCTAATATGAGCTCTGAAGAGGCTAGAGAGAAGCTTTTTAAGAAAATTGAAGAAGAGCATAAGCAGGATATTTATGACAGAATAAAAAAATTGGAAGAATTTCAGAAAGATGAATTAGATAAAAAAGCAAAAATGATGATAGTATCAGCTATGCAGCGCTATGCGGCAAGCCAAACGCAGGAGGTTACAACAACGGCGGTTTCTCTGCCAAGCGATGATATAAAGGGCCGTATAATTGGTAAAGAAGGGCGCAATATTAAGACCTTAGAACGTCTTGTGGGTGTTGAGCTTATAGTGGACGATACTCCCGAAACAATTATAATTTCCGGATTTGATGCTGTTCGCCGTCATATAGCTAAGCTTGCTCTTGAAAAGCTCATAGCTGATGGAAGGATACAGCCTGCCAGAATTGAAGATGCAGTACTCAAGGCAAAAGAAGAAATAAATGAAAAAATAAAAGAAGCCGGAGAGGCCGCTGTGTATGATGCAGGAATTGTAGGCATGGATACAAAGCTTGTGTGGCTGCTGGGTCGTCTCCGTTTTCGCACCAGTTATGGACAAAATGTGTTGATGCACTCACTTGAGGTATGTCATATTGCCGGTGCTTTGGCTGGCGAGATTGGCGCCGATATATCTGTAGCGAAAAAGGGAGGTTTATTACATGACATAGGTAAAGCAGTAGATCACGAGGTAGAGGGCTCTCACGTTGATATAGGCATAAAGCTTCTTGAAAAATATGGTATATCACAGGCAGTGATAGATGCAATGAAATCACATCATGAAGAATATCCATATGAAACCTTAGAATCCAGGATTGTTCAGGCCGCGGATGCTATTTCAGCGTCGCGTCCGGGAGCAAGAAAGGATACGGTTGAAAATTACCTGCAGCGACTTGCAGAGCTTGAAAATGTCGCCTCGTCTTTTGATGGGGTAGAGAAGGCGTATGCTATTCAGGCAGGACGCGAGGTGAGAGTATTTGTCACGCCCGATAAAATAGATGATTTTTCATCAAAGAAGTTAGCTCGTGATATTGCCAAGAGAATACAAGATGAACTTAAGTATCCCGGAGAGATAAAGGTAACACTTATTCGTGAAACTAGGGTAATTGAATACGCACGCTAATATGAAAGTTTTGTTTTTTGGTGATGTTTTTGGTCGTCCCGGGAGGGAGGCCTTAAAAAAATACGCACCCGGGCTTGTAGATAAATACAAGCCCGATTTTGTTATAGCAAATATAGAAAATATAGCTCACGGTAGCGGTATTACACAAAATACCGTTGAGCAAATGGAGGCACTCAATATATTTGATGCCTACACATTGGGAGATCATATATGGGATCGCCGTGAAACAAAAGAACTTTTAGAGAGCTCTAATTTAAACATTGTACGTCCTGCAAATTTAGAGGGTCCCGGCAGGGGAGGTATAGTTGTGGTAAAGGGTGCTAGGCGCCTGCTCGTTGTAAATCTTTTAGGGTACGTTATTCGTGTAGATAAAGATAAAAAAGCGAGCATAAAACTTGAAGCTGGCAACCCTTTTCAGGAAATAGATAAAATACTTGAGGAGTTTGCAATAAGTGCTTCAGAAAGTACAGGAGAGCAGATCGATGGTATATTTGTTGATTTTCATGCAGAATTTACCGGAGAAAAACGTGCTATGGGTTTTCATTTAGATGGCAGAGTATCGGCAATTATAGGAACACATACACATGTTCCCACCTCTGATGGCCAGATTTTACCGGAGGGCACCGCTTATATGAGTGACGTGGGGATGGTAGGGCCATTTAATTCAGTTATAGGTCTAGGTAAGGAAGAAATAGTAGAGCAGTTTGTGACAGAGATATCGCAAAAGACAGATGTTAGCGAAAGATCAAGAGTTGAGATAGGAGCTGTCTTAATTGAGGTAACCAAAAATGGTTTGGCTGAAAATATTACTCAAATTCGGGAAATTGTTGAAATATAGCGCTAATTAAGGGATTATGCCTTGATATTAAGGCATTTTAACGCTATAATGTGGATAATGCTTGAAAAGGTGCGCAAGTCGCACAAATAAGCACATTAAAAGCAATAAAGGTCGTATTAACCTAGGTAATACATAACTTTACTTTATTTTATGACAAAGGACGACTTAGTAAGCAAATTGGCAGACAAGGCCGGTGTTTCAAAGAAGGACGCCGGTGATGTTCTTGACGCCTTTACTGACACTGTTACAGCAGCGCTCAGTGGCGGTGATTCTGTAACTCTTACAGGTTTTGGAACATTTTCTGTATCACACAGAGCTGCTCGCAAGGGGCGTAATCCCCAGACAGGCGAGGAGCTACAAATTCCAGCCATGAACGTACCAAAGTTCAAGGCAGGAAAAGGTCTAAAAGAGGCCGTTAAATAGTAATTATTTTACTATGAAAACAAAAAACCCCTGATTGGGGTTTTTTGTTGCTTAAATAATAAAAATATTGTATACTAATGTTGTTATCGGGGCATGGCCTAATGGCTTAGGGCGCCGCGTTTGGGACGCGGAGATTCTCGGTTCGAGTCCGAGTGCCCCGACACTTTACTAATTTTATAGTAGATATAT
>JAWVZY010000033.1:0-8407 GCA_033721955.1 Candidatus Spechtbacterales bacterium | reverse complement strand
TCAAGAGCTTCTTTAACATCAAGAATGCCTGCACCAGTTTCACTTCTTAATTTTTGAATATCTTCTGTGTTAGCCATATAATTAGTAATTAAAATAAATTTTAGCAAGTTGGATATTTTTCATATTCGAGGCCTGACGAATGAAATGCACAAAATGTGCATGAATGAGAAAAACAAAGAATATGAAGAATATATGCTTGCCCTTTCGGGAAGCAAAATAATACTCTGTCTGCTGTGTTGTTCCTCGCTCACGATGCCTCCGGCATCAGCTCGCTCGTCGTCGCCTTGCATACAGCGCATTATTTTGCTTCTAAAAGAATCTTAATTACTAATTATATGGCCGGCCATATTTATTTACTTACTTTTCTTTTTATTTGCTGTTTTTTTAGTTTTCTTTTTTGCTGATTTTTTCTTTGCTGATGTATTCTTTTTGGAAGTTGAAGTTTTGACTTTTTTACTCTTTTTAAATTCCTCTGCTACCCATGCAAGAATAAGCTCTACAGATGATACAGCATCATCATTTGCAGGTATAGGGTGGTCTACCATTGCAGGATTAACATTTGTATCTGTAATAGCAAATGATTTAATGCCGGTTTTCTTAGCTTCTTTGGCAGCAATCTCATCTTCGTGAATATCAACTATAAATATTGCGTCAGGCAATTTTTCCATGCTACTAATCCCCCCAAAGAAATGTTCCAATTTTTTAATTTCTTTTTCCATGTCCATCCTCTCATGCTTAGGATACTTGCTCCACTCTTCTGATTTTGTCTTATCTTTAAGTGCCTGGAGATGCTCAAGGCGCTCTTTTATTGTTTCCCAGTTTGTAAGAGTGCCTCCAAACCAGCGATTTACAATATAAGGCATGCCTGTATCTTCAGCGGTTTTTTGCACCGCAGAACGCACAGGAACCTTAGTTCCCACAAATAAAATGGTCTTGCCTTCTTGAGCCAGTTTAGCAAGAGATTCCAATGCTTCATTAAGCTTTTCTTTAGTTTTGGTAACATCAATAACATGCGCGTTATTTCGCACACCAAAAATATAAGGAAACATCCCCGGGTGTACGTGACTTTTTAGATGGCCGAACTGAACACCGGCCTCAATAAATTCCCTAAGTTCTTCGGGAATATTTTGTTCTTTTGTTTTGGCCTCTTTTTCAGAGGTTTCTTCTTTTGTTTTGGTCATACTTAAAAAGTATAACTAAAAATTAAATAAATATCAAGGGGTATATAGTATTTCAAAAGAAAAAGGGTCGCGCATAATATGCGTAACCCTTTTATGTTGTACTATTTTTATTTATTATTTACACCCTTCGCATTCATCGGGATCTTCAGCCGTATGGCCTTCTTCTTTGTGTTTTTTGTTTTTATCGTGTGACTCTCTCATTTCAGCAAGCCAATCGGGGCGCGAAATGCTCCCAACAAATATAAATACAGTGCCCATAAAAAACCATAGTATTTCAGCTTTAGGAAGTACTTTAACTATATTAGCATCAAATATTTCCTGAAATCCGTATAAAAATACGATCAATCCACCGTAGATCAGTGCACCAAAACCAACCCAATGGCCCCAGTTCTGCTGCTCTTCCCTGGCCTGTTCTTCTTTTTCTTCTGCCCGCAGATAATCAGCTATAAATAAATTATGGCCTACATATACTGCCAATATAGGAAAGTAAACATCAAGCCAGTAATATGAAGGTATTTCTTGTATGAAATAATCTCCGCCAAAAGCGCGAACACCTATCCACAGACAATATACAACGGTTGCTGCAGTAGTTGAATAAAGAAGTATACGATTGTGCACATAGCGAGCTTGTTTTCTATCTACAAGCTTCAGAACAGAAAAAAGACCTATGATGGCCACCGTAGCAGTGGCTCCGGCCCATACTATCTCATTCATCTTAACAAATTGCCCGGCACCTATATCAAATGGTATCGGAACTCTAAACATTACCAGTACATTCAAGAAAAGAAGGGCTAAAACAGTGCGCAGACCAACATTTTGCCCTCCTCTGCTTCTCTCTTGTATAAGGCTTTGCATCGGCCTGCCTGATGTTTTTTCCTTACGGAAAAATCGCCTATCAGAAAGGGTTTTAGAAGTACTATAACCAAGATCTGATGTAAGGTAGAGAAGAAAAAGAACGCCCAGGGATATACTTGCTGCATCTCCAACGTTCAAAGCATCTATATAAGAAATAATGGTAAATGCATATGCTACAAAAATGGTTACATATTGGAGCACATCTATTGAGTCGTTCTTTTTTATTCTGTTGGCAACATTTTTTCTAACTTTCTGCATGGAATCCATTCCTTTTCACCTCCTTTCTTTAGGTTCATTGTGAATCATAAATCGTTGCTAAATCTTAGGTTCTACGCTAATTTAATCATAAATATGTCTAAATTACAAGATTAAGTTTGCATAAATAAAAAAATGGTGTATAATAAATTTCGTTAGCGTAAATAAAAAAAATCATGAAAAAAGGAATACATCCTCAATATCATACAAAAGCAAAAGTGAAGTGTGCTTGCGGCAACGAATTTATAGTTGGCTCTACACAAGAAGAAGTAGAGGTTGAAACATGCAGCAAGTGCCACCCATTCTACACCGGGCAAGAGCGCGGTGCTGTTAAAGGCGGACGTATAGAAAAATTCCAAAAACGCCTAGAAAAACAACGCTCTTATAAAAAGAAGTCAGAAAAACGAGCAAAAAAAGACCAGGAGAAGAAAGAGGAATAGATACTTTCGGCTCACTACAATTTAATGGCTTCTACTGAAATAGAACAATTAAAAAAAGAATTTAAAGAACTTGAAGAAAAACTCGCTTCTCCCGAGGTTGTTTCAGATCCAAAAAAATTAGAGGAATTAGGCAAAAGGCACAGTGAATTATCTGAAATAATAGACATGCAAAAACAAATAGAGGAACTTAATAAAAATATAGATGAAAATGAAAAACTTGCAGAATCGGATGATGATGAGAGCATGCGTGAACTGGCCGAAGAAGAACTTGAAAAACTAAGGCCTAAAAAAGAAAAATTGGAACAAGAACTTGAAGAAAAACTCCATCCTGAGCCCGGAGCTCATATAAATGAAACTATAGTTGAAATACGTGCCGGAGTTGGGGGTGAAGAAGCGGCTCTTTTTGCACAGGAGCTTTTCCGTATGTATACTCGCTTTGCAGAGTTAAAAGGATGGAAAGTGGGTGTAATTGAAGAAAAGAAAAGCGAATTAAAAGGCGTGAAAGAAGTTGTATTTGAAGTACACGGAAAAGGTGCATATGTAACGCTTAAAAATGAAAGCGGAGTACATAGGGTGCAACGTGTACCTGAAACAGAAAAAAGTGGCCGGTTACACACATCATCTGCATCGGTTGCGGTCTTACCTAAGGCAAAACCGGTTGATATTGATATAAAACCCGAAGATATAAAAATAGAAACTTTCCGCTCATCAGGACCGGGAGGGCAAAATGTAAATAAGGTAGAGACGGCAGTTAGGGTTATACATGAACCCAGCGGTATCGCGGTTGCCAGCCAGGTGCATAAAAGCCAGGCCCAAAACCGTGAGGCAGCAATGACCTTGCTGAGAAGCCGCCTTTTGCAAAAAAAGCAAGAAGAACAAGAGAAAAAAATGCGCAAAGCAAGAAAAGGGCAAATTGGCTCAGGAGATCGTAGTGAAAAAATAAGAACTTATAATTTTCCCCAGGACAGGGTTACTGACCACAGAATAAACAAGTCATGGCACGGGATTGATAAAATTATGGACGGATATCTTGATGATGTAGTTGCAGAAATTAAAAAAGAATTGTAAAATGTATAATCGTGGCGGTTATAATTTAATTCACGCCACAAAACATTATAGTTCCTTTAATAAAAGTTCCTTAACAACCCCATATTCACTATAAATTGAGGGCTTTACAAGCTTTCATTTCTTTTAACTTGTAAATTAATTTATTTTCCGCGCTCAATTTATAGTCAAGCTTACAGCTTTAAGTATGGTTGTAAAAAATTTATTTAGATCTGTGAGTTTCAGATTGAGTGTGGGATAACATCAGTATTATGAACAACCAAGACAATAACCAAGTACTACTCCCCCATGCACCCCAAAACTCCAAAAGCTTTGAAGCGGACTTTGCCGCAACTATGCCGGAGGCACAGGCCTCAGAATTATCAGGCCCTAACTTCAGCGAAGCTAAAGATGAAGTTGAAAAAGCAAAATCAAGCGGATGGGGCAATAAAATAGGTAATTTATTTACAGAAAACAAATCCGGATGGATGGCTGCAGGAATTGTTCTTGTATCAATAATTGGCGGACTCATTCTTGCAAACGCCTTAGATACAGGACCTGCTGAAACCCTTCAGGCAGGATTAACTGCGGCAGATAATAATTCAGCTATGGTTGCAGAAACAACACCTGCTACAAACGCCTCCTTTGCAACAACGGAAGCGGGCGCAATAACGGGTGAGGCAACCTTTACAGCACAAAACGGTGAGGGCGTAACACACCTTGCAAGAAAAGCTGTAGCACAATTTGCCACAGCTACAGGTACTGAGCTTTCAGCGGAACAAAAACTTTACGCAGAAGATTACCTAAAAGATATAAAGGGCTCATTCCTGCTTGAGGCAGGAGATGAGGTAACATTTACAGCCGCAGAAGTAGAGGAGGCAGTAAATGAAGCGCTCGCGCTTGAGGCATGGGAAATAGAAAACTTGAGTCAATTCACACAGAACGTGCAACTATAAAAACAATAAAAGACCCGCAAACTGCGGGTCTTTTATGTTGTATTAAAAATCCCCATAAAAATGGGGTTATGGGGAGTGTAATGCAGGGCACTACACTCCCCGAGGGTACGGTTTTGGCAGGTAAATAGCGCTTTAATCCAACTAAGGGGTAGCAAGACCTATTTACCTGCCATTTTAATCTCCGAAGTTTTTCAGAAACTAAAATGGCGGTGTTAGTATTTATTAGGCACTAACTCGCATATTATAGCACATTCAATTATATTAGTCAATTAAAAACTTAACGGCCTTCCAGTATATCTATATCGCGCTGGTAGCTACCCGCTCTTTCCATTATTTGATTGCCATAAAAATGATTAATTGAGGGCCCCGGGCACCTTCCTGAATAATAAATCATGGCAGCACACCATTCTGAGTTATAATCTTTCTTTGCAGCTCCCGCGTCAGCCAATTTAACAGCACTTGCAAGAAAGGCATCTTGTATAAGCCAGGGATCAGCAGGACGGCCAAGTAAGTTTGATACACGGCTGTGATATCCAAGCCAAGTAGATGGCAAAAATTGTGCCGGACCCATTGCCCCCCCAAAGCCAAATGGCTCTTTTACGCCATCGTGGTCATAATCATAATAAATTTGAGGCCAGCAAGATATCCTGGTGTTATAAGGGTCACGCCCAAGCTCAGCTGTTATTTGGAAAAATGGCTCAATGTCACGGCTCACTTTAAGTGTTCTTGGATAAATAGTTCCTGTATTTACCCCGATTCCATCTCCGTTATCTTTATTATGAAGCAGGCAAAGTCCCACATTTTTACCCCATGAACTTTCCTGTTTTAGAACAGATAAAAGAAATGCGGGGCGTACTCCTGTAATAGATGATGCAAATTTTGCATGTTTGTATGCTTCTTCAAAAGTTACAGCTACACCGGCACCTTCAAGACGAAATATCTGGTTTCTAACTTCTTGTATAGTTTTTTTGGTGCGCTCTGCAACTTCACGATATTCATATTCTTTTGTTTTACTTTCTTCAAGTAAAACTTCCTTTTGATCAACCTGTCCTGCGAGCTGAGCACGCTGAGCATCCTGCACCTGCAAAAGGCGGGATTGCTCCTCTACTTTAGCTTCAAGTTGTTTTTGCTCTTCTTCTATATCAGCTTTTATTTCTTTAACATCATCTAAGGTCTCCTTCATTCCCTCCTGTAGATTTTTTATCTGAGCTACATCATTGAAAAACTCGGATAAAGAATTTGTCATAAGAATTATCTCTACAGATGAGGTGTCATCAAGCTTATAAAGACCTAAGAGTATATTTGCCAAAAGCTCTTTTTGCCTCTCCTCCCTCTGGCGAAGCTCCTCAAGCGCTTCTTCATTTGCCTTAATGGCAAAATCGGTTTGGCGAATTACTACCTGTATTTGTTGTATTTTAAGACGGGTCTGGCGTATCCTGCTCTCCAGTATTGAAATATCACGCTCATAACTTGCCGACTCCTGGCTGTATTTATTTATCTCACCCTGTATTTGCTGTAATTCATCCTGAAGACGATTTAACTCCTGCTGTAATTGCTGTTTTTGTTGTTCCTTCGTTGTGGCCTGGGTATTGGTAGTATTTTCCTGGGAAGATTCCTGAGCAAAGACAGCGTAACTTCCTGTAAAAATAAAACAAGCCAGCAACACTATGGTTGCCAGCTTATTTTTAAAGCTCAAATTTTTGGGATATATCTCCATTATCCCTATTATATCATTATTTTTCTTCTCCACCGCCTTCTGCAGATTTTTCACCACCTTCTTCAGCTTCTTCGGCTTCACGCTCCTCTCTTTCAACTTCGCCTTCTGTTTTGATATCGGCAATTTGCTCATCTTCCATTTCATCAAGTATCTCCTCTTCTTCTTCCGGCTCTTCTTCTCTTGGTTCTTCAATGGCAAATACAGCTTCATCTTCCTCTGCAAGAACCTCTACACTACCGGGCAGATCCAAATCTTTAATAAGTATAGAATCGCCTATATTTTCCAGAGGCAGCAGATCCACTGTAATATCGTGAATAAGATCTTTTGGAAGTGCTTTTATAGCTATTTCATGCAAGTTTTGTACAAGCACACCACCCTCCTCCTTTACAGCAGGAGCTTCATTTAAGCCCTCAACAGGCACGGAAATCTCAATTTCTGTATCCATAGGAAGCTGATAAAAATCAACGTGCATAAAATCACCACTTACAGGGTGTACCTGTAAATCTCTTATTAAAACAACATTTTCTTCCTCTGCTTTGTTCTCTTCATCTTTAGCACCTTCAACTGCTTCAGCTTTTTCTTTCATATCTAAAGCAATAAGCGTTGTTTCACCCGCCTCTTTATATGTCTTATAAAAACTCCTTCTGTCTACTGTAAGCGGAGTAGGTTTAATTCTGGGTCCATACATAATAGCCGGGACCAGGTCCTTTTGAATTAATTTTTTTGCCTTTTCTTTTTTAGGGTCTCGTTTTTTAACTTTTAGATGTAGCATACTAATATTATTTATTTTCCAAAGATTTGTGTAACTCTAAGACATCGTCTGCGCTAATGGGTTTTTTATCTTTGAACTTTTCTATATCCCCCTTTGTCATATCAGTCAACATGCCTATTGTGGTTATAAAGCCCATTGTATTTTTTAAGACGAATGTGATAGAGGAACTCTTACACTTTGAACACTGAGTATAAACATGGCTAATATCGGGTTTTCTGTCCAATAAATGCGCGTTGCGGGGTTGAAATGACTCTCCGCAAACAGAGCAATTACCTAAATATTTAAACTCGTAATCCGTCTTGCGCATAAAAACTATATTAATATAAATTTATAAAATAATCAACCCTAAAATCTACACCTTTCCCTCAGATCCAAATATCTTAAGTTTCTCTTTTACTTTTTTTGCAACGGCTTCTCTGGCCTTATCTAAATAATGATAAGGGGCTACCTCATCCGGCTTTGCCTTAAGCTCCGCCCTGAGCGCATCTGTATATGCTATGCGCAACTCAGTTGATACATGGATATTATTAAAACCGGCCTTAACAAGCTTCTTCATATCCTTATCCGATATACCGCTGCCTCCATGAAGCACAAATGTAACCTCAGGCAATGCTTCTCTTAGCTTTTCTACAAGATCAAAGCGTATTTTAGGTTCGTTGGCGGCAATACCGTGCAAGTTGCCCACAACAGGAGCAAATCTATCTATTCCGGTCTCTTTTACAAATTCTGCTGCCTGCTCAGGCTGGGTATAGCTTTCTTCCGGTATTTCTATTTTTTCTTTATATATTTTTGATGATTCTGTCACAAAATAACCAAGCTCTCCTTCTACCTCAACCTCAGGCCTTTTACTCTTTACATGTTCTACAACCCTCTTAACGCCCTCTATATTGTCCTTATAGCTTTCCTTAGACAGGTCTGCGTGCACTGAATCATACCCGGCATCAAAAGCCTCTATCGCGGCCTCAGGGCTTTTATGGTGATCCGCGTTTATATAAACAGGTATTCCTTCCTCTTCACGAAAACTCTGCACCAAATACAAGGCCTGTTTTGCGCCCAAAAATTTACGCTCCCCTTCACTTGTCCCAAGTGCCGCAGGTGCTTTCATTTCACGAAGTGCGTCTAAAATGCCGTTTAATTGCGCAAGAGAAGAAAAATTAAAATGAGGCACAGCCCAGCCCTCTTTTAAT
>JAWVZY010000032.1:0-8492 GCA_033721955.1 Candidatus Spechtbacterales bacterium | reverse complement strand
TTGCTTCTAAAGCGTATTTAGTTCATAACTTAGATCCCCAATTAGAGAGAGTTTAGAGGATTAATTCCTCACTCCAGGCAATTTAATAAAACTGACTAAAGTGAGGAGCGAACTCTGAGGAGTACTCTCAGAGTTCGCTGTGAAGGTACATTTACCCTCTGCGGGTAAATTTTTCCTCTTTCTTCCAGAGACCGTCCATGGCCTCTGTTAAGGCCTCTTCGGCCTTTTCAAAAGCAGAAAGAGCGCTGCGAAGTTCCCAGATGATGTCGAAATCACCATCATTCTCCGCATGCTCCAAGAGATCATCCACGTAACTCATGCCCTTCAAGACAAGAGGCAGATCCTTCTCGATTGTTTGCTTGATCTCCTCGTAGATCTTTTGGGGATCCAGCTCCCATTTTTCAAGGGTCATTTTTATTCCTTTCCTTTCTTTCATTTCCCTCACATCAGGCAAGTTTTGAAACTTAACTGGTGTGAAGGCGCTACGATCTTCGGTGCCGTAGCGCGGTGGAGGAAGTTTTGTTTTTGCAGAGAGGCCAGCTATAAATTTTTAACCGGACTTTCTGCTTTTAGACAACCCGGCAATAATATGAGCCGAGTCGTCTTTTAACTGGGTTACTGCTCCAGGCGCTCTATGAGTTCTTCGAAATGCTCGGTCATATCTAAAAATGCATTCAAATATGCACGTGCATCTTCCTCATAGCTCGTATCTGGATCGTAGTAATCCGGCTCTATCCCAAGCTCTTTAGCTTGGGGCGCAAGATGCTTAAAGACAAATGTGAACTTCACATATTCGTCTATCTTGCTGTAACGCAGTTCTTTAGCCGCAAGGCGCAACTGCAGAACCTGATAGATTTGATCTATCATTTCCTTCCTCCTTTTTAGTTACGCCACCTACTTCGTTTTCGGTGACAAAGGAACATTTGAGGGCTGTGCCTATCTATGATAGACGGTACCCTCACCCAAATCTATAAATTTTTATAAACTCAGATGAGGGCGGGAATATAGCTTTCACCATATTCCCGCTTGCTTGTAAAGACCAATTAGCTTGCCACTCGCTTGTACAGCGAGAAGGGCATGGCACGCAGGATCAACTCCCGCGGCCACCAGTTAAGGCAGCTGCGAACCCGCTTCTGACTGGACTGCTTGTCATACCAACCTACATTTGGAATGTTAGCCGGCTTAACTTCAACATCCAGATCCAGTTCTTCTACGGCTTTGCGCTGATCACGCAAGGCGCGCCAACGGTGTGGCTCTGCTGCCAGAACGTGGATCTCATCCACGCCCAGCTCGCGAGCATATTCCGCTGCTCCGCGCGCGATGCGCAGAGTCGGAGGCGGATTCCCGGGCGATTCCTCTACACGCCTCACCTCAACGCTCTCATCAAGAAGAACGATATCAGCCTGCGTGTAAACCGAGGCCTCGTTGGCAATTGCCTTTGTAGTGGTCCATTGAGACAGAGCACGATTGGGAATGGTGTTCTGAGGAACACCAAAGGCGAACGTCGCGTAGAGAACTTTCATTACTATCACTCCTTTCAACTACTACATTCTCCGCTGAATCTTGTAATGTTTTTACAAAACTCAGAGGAGACCACGTATCAGATGGATACATGGTTCCCCAAGGTTGTGCTTAAGTAATAACGCTTCTGAGAAAAAGCGCTCCATCGAGGCGATCGGCCAAGCGGATTGATCTCCGCTCATAATCCCTTGCCCTCGCTTCATCAAACTGCCTGTAATAGGCGGCGAGTCGAAGAAGTGCTGAGTACTGGCCTTCCAGTCTGCGGATTACAAGCTCAACATGCCTCATTCCGCCTCCATTGAAGGCCTGAAGGGCTTCCTCGGCACCTTTCACAACACGTATGAAATGTGCACCAATGTGAGCAAGCTCTCGCTTTCCCGACGCTCTAGCGCTATCCCGATAACCGATGGCCTTATCTCTAAGTTCATCGATCTTCTCTTCTGCGGTGCGCTCCTCTAACGGTGTTGCGATCATATTTCCTCCTTTATGGATTGATTGTATGTACTTTCCGGAGATTAATTCTCCTCTAAACCTGCAAAGTATTTACAAATTTAGAGGAGAACCTATCTCTTGCGAGATAGGTTTTCCCAAGGATATCGTGGCCAGCCGCGGGATTTGAACCCGGGTTTCCCTGATGGGGTCTCCCCCGAGGGTCTTTTATACCAGGTGCCCCTTTCTTTATAGGACCTGGCCTTGAGTTGAACTTGTGCTTTTTCGGGGGTGTGGGATTGCTTGTTCACACCCCCGAAGTTTTTGTTCTACAGCTGTGATGCCAGTGAAAATACTGTGTACAGCACTCCCACGACTAGCAGTAGAAACGGGCTGATAAGTAGAAGAGTTTTCACTTTCGTGATCCTTTCTGTCTTCCAGCCCACCCCTATATGGCCTCAATATATATTCAGAACATATAGGGATGAGAATGCGAGTTTGATGTTATCTTGCTCGCATTCTGTTTGTAGGATTCTTATGCCTCTTGCGGTTGCGGCCTCTGGGGTTCGCGTCCGCGAACAATGTCGCGAAGACGTTCCCAAGCGCGGCGAATCTTGTCCTTGAGAGATTCAGCCACTACTTTTGCATATGGCCTAAGCGGGTCTACTATCAATGCCTTGAAGAGAGCATTGAACAGAGCACCCGCTGCAATCACCAGTGCGACGAGCATTGTCGCAGGATCCATTACTCCTCCTCTTTCTGTTCTTCTTGCTCTTTTAGGTACAGAGAATGAAGATCCTCTGTCAAAGTGGTTAGAGCCAGAGCGAGAGCTACAAGCCACATAACTATCAGTACACTCATTTCTTTTCCTCCATTTGTTAAAACTTTGAATCCTTGAATCCTTGATTCCTAAGAACTGTACCCGGTTCCAATTTGCACTGAAACCGGATCGCACTCCTTGGGAAATTATTAAAAGAACATTGAGGTTTCCCTCATATGAACTTCCCTTTTAGAGAAACTCATATGAAGTGCGGTCGATTTATTAAACCCGGACCGCTTGGGGTTTTATATGGCCTAGCGATATAGCTTTCGCCTGTATCTGCCATAAGGATTTGAAATAATCCCCAGTCCGCTCAAGCCCAATCGCAGAGCACCAAAAATGGCAGATATGATGATAAACACGGTTGCGTGCTCTATCATCCATGGCCATATCCAATGCAGAGATGCATACATCCCACCGCTTGCTATAGCGGCGCCGAACAATGCCATCCCGACAACAATCAAGGTATTCTTCATTTTTCCTCCTTGGAAATAATTATCTGTCTACTTATTATTCGACAGAAGCTTGAAAGAACATTCTTCTGAAAAGAAGAGGGATGGAGGCAGAGATACGCGCTTAGGGTCTACCTGCGCGTGTCTAAGAGTGTTATTCCGGAAATTGTCCTATGCACGCTTTAGGCGCACGATTTACAGGACGTATCCAGAAAAACATTTTCTCTCTCCTCCATTCCTCTGTTTTCAGAAGTTTATAAACAAAAAACTCTCTATCTTAGAGAGTCACATAACACAAACCTTGGCCTTTTATTTTTATAAGTCCTAAGGAATGCTTATTAAACTCTCTCCAGTTTAATATTGTAAAGGTATTTTCTGTGAGTGTGATGCAGTAAGTTTTGCCCGGCCCAACGTAGCTTAACTTTCAACTCCTTCACACTCACAGAAACTAGTTGGCATCAAGTACCAGGAATGAGGGAGATAGCCCTTTATTAATATTATTTGGCTCTCCCTCCTTCCTGATGCTTGAAGTATTGCCCGAAGGGAGTGAGTTGGAGGGGCAGCTCGCTCATGCGAGCCGGCTCCGTGGACCTGTGGGTCTCACTCCCTTTTCGGACGTAGGTACTTGATATCGCGCTCCTCAGCGCATGATCTATGGTGTAGGACGGCGTCGCCACCCTACACCGATGGGCTGTTTTTGTGGGATAACATCAACGGCATTCCGCCTCCGTTTCCCGTGCCCTTTGAAACTAAGTGGTCTTAAGGCTACCATAAAGGAAGGTTTCCAAGCTTCCTCCTCCAGCTTTTGGAGTTTATATGGAACTACCTTAACGGGAGATCTCGCTCCCGCAGGTTTTAACCCAGGGAAGAGTTTTCCTCGAGTGCCAATTGGCACAAAACAAGGTTCCCGATGCTACGTACCCGTGGAGTTTTTTCGCCTGCCGGGCCAGCAGGACTTTGCTCCGTAGCACTTCAGACCACCGCATCAAATTCCCTTTAGAACCTGATGGCGTGGTCTGAATTTAACCACTTACTTCTTGATTTGATTAAGAACTCAGAGCGAGAGGGTTAGGTCTTTGGTATAACTTTTTACCCCCCTCTCCTTCTGAATTCTCAAGATGTTTATATTTTTAAGTTTCTTTCCTCTTAAGTTCTTATAATGAGAGAGGTTTTAGGCCTTTGTATTACTTTATGCCTCCTCTCTCCTTATAAATTCTCAAGCTGTTTTCTCATCTTCACATTGTATATTATACCATTTTTTGAAAAGCTTGTCAAGTACTTTTGGTCCTTTTTGTATAAATTCAGAACATTTTTATTTTTCTTGTTTATCTTAAGAACAGCCCTATTATAGCATATAATAAAAAACCTGTCAAGGACTTTTGACAGGTTTTTTGGATTTGTATTTGCCTCTTCTCAACTGCTTTCCACCTCCTCAATAATACTGTCCACTACATCCCGGTTAAAGAGAATTTTATGGTGTCCGTCAACAGAAATTTTAATATTCTTGGCGCCATCTAATTTACAATTCTCTGTAGGCCAAACATGATTATCATACTCCCCCATTATACAAGTTATATAACTATTTATTTGCTTCTCTTCTTTTAATGTTTTAATTATTTCGCTATCGGGAGATAATTCTTTTAGTGGCTTGATCGGGATTTTTTTTGCAATTTCTGAGCCACCAAAAGGAGTTGCTATAGCTATAAGTTTTTTAATTCGCTCTTCTTTGTTGTGAAACGCCAACATATGCTTACCTATAAGACCTCCCTTGCTATGGGCCAAAAGAATAACATTTTTTAAATTCTTCTTATTAATAAGCGAGGCAACCTGACCTGAAGAATTATGTATATTTTTTGCATTATATTTTAATTCAGGAACTATATATATAGGGTGGCCTTTGCGTGATAAGGGATCTATTATTTTCTTTAACATTCCCCACTTTTCAAAAATTCCGGGAATTATAACAATAGGATCCTTTTCTTTAACTATATGGCCTAAAAAGTGCTTGGGAGGTTTTCTATAAAAAAATGTGCGAACATGCCCCCCGGCCATATAAAAATAGTCCTCTATCCAAAACTTAAGTTTATCTAACCTTGCCATGTTAAAATTTAATTCCTTTTTTATCTAGATTTTCTTTTAAATTATTGCACCCTTCAAATAGTATTGCCTCCATGCCAACTTTTTTTGCACCATGCACATTTGAGAGCATATCATCTATGAATATACACTCCTCTGCTTCAACCCCTAATCTGCCGAGGGCAAGTTCATAAATTTCGGGTTGAGGTTTTACAAGATCTACTTCGTTGGAGAGTATAACGGTATCGAAAAACTCTAAAATGCCAAAACCCTTGAACACATCTTCATGGTCTTCGATTGTATTGGATATCACACCTAATTTATAATTTTGTCCCAATTTTTTTATAAGCTCCACCATTTGCCCATCTACCTGTATAGCACGACTGTATTCCCGTGGAAAAATATTTCTTAAGATATCATCGGGCGGACACTCCATATCCAGATCACTACATACTTTGTGCCAAAACTCTAAAGTTGTTATTTCTCCCCTTTGAAGCTTTTCCATTTCTTTGCTCATTTCCTCCGACAGTTTGGCCTTATTTATATCAAAAAATTTCCCATACTTATGCATGAGCGAGGCATCCCAATTTAATATAACTCCCCCAAGATCAAATATAATCGCTTTTATCATATGTAAGTATTATAACAAAAAATCGCCTTGCGGCGATTAAACACGAAATTTTAAAATATTTCTATCTAATTCCTTACAGAAAGCGACACATACTTTCTCCACTCCTTCATAAATTTCTTAAGTTCTTTCTTTGTTCCTTCTTTATCCAATTTATATTTCTTTGCAAGGTCTTTAAATGAACCGGATTCTGCAAACTCATCCATAACCCCATGCAGCTTCATAGGTACAGGGTAATTTTGAGCAAGCATATCTGCTACCATGCTTCCCATTCCCCCAACAATATTATGGTCTTCTGCTGTAAATACATGACCTGTTTTTTTAGCACTCTTTAAAATAGTTTCTTTATCCAGGGGTTTTATTGTATGCAGGTTTATAACTTCAATTGAAAGTTCGTCTTTCAATTCTTCGGCAATTAATAGAAGCCAGTAAACCATAAACCCATGCCCAATTGCGGTAACATCTTTACCCTCTCTCAAAACCTGGGCTTTGCCTACCTCATATGGAGTACTTTCTGTAGTAAATGCGGGTGTTGCCTCGCGCACATTTCTTATATAAACAGGGCCTTTTAGATCATATGCGGCCTTTACTGCATCCCTTGCCTGCTGGTAATCAGCCGGAGCGATAACTGTAAATCCGGGCAAGCAGCTCATTATTGAAATATCTTCTGTCATTTGATGGGTAGGACCGTCTGAACCTGTTGCAAGTCCCGCATGAGAAGATACATAAACAGCATGATTTTCAGGGTATGCCATTGTTGTACGAATTGGCTCCCACGCCCGGCCTACAAGAAATGCGGCATATGTTACAACATAAGGTACCTTACCCTCATAAGCTAGACCGGCGGCAACACCTGTAAGGTTTTGTTCTGCCACACCTACCTGCACAAAGCGCTCCGGGAATTTTTTGGCAAAATACTTGGCCCGGGCAGAGCCGGCAGTATCTGCGCCAAGCACTACCATATCTTTTTTCTTTTCTCCGAGCTCAGCCATACCAATTCCCGCGCCATCGCGCATCTTTTTCCATTCAACTTTCTTTTCATCTAAGTAATTGTCTGCTAAGTAATATTTCATATTATTCCCCGTGCTCGATCTTTCCACCGAGAGTTCTTAATTGTTTCAGTGCTTCTTTGGCCTGTTCTTTCTTTTTAACATCGTCTTCAGGGCCTCCTCCGGGAGGTACGCCGTGCCAGTGATAATCATATTCCATAAAATCAACTCCTTTGCCCGGAATAGTATTTGCAATTATAAGCACAGGCTTTTCCTGTATAGCTTTTGCCTCTTCAAGGGTTGATACTATCTCTGTCATATCGTGGCCGTTCATTTCCATAACATGCCAGCCAAATGACTCGTATTTATCCCTTAAGGGTTCCAGGGGCATTACATCCTCTGTGAAGCCGTCAATTTGTATGTTGTTGCGATCTATAATGCCTGTGAGGTTGCTCAGGCGGTATTTAGAGGCGAGCATTGCCGCTTCCCATGTCATACCCTCTTCCTGCTCTCCATCGCTCATTAGACACCAAATATGCCAGTCGTGTTCTTTACCATCCATTTTAGCTGAAAGGGCCATTCCCGCCGCCTGGCTAAGCCCCTCACCCAAAGGACCTGATGAAGTTTCTAAATATGGAATTAACTTATATGAGGGGTGGCCCTCAATGCGCGAATCAATTTTGCGCAATGTCATAAGCTCTTTTTTTGTAATATCATAACCTGCATGATGCAGAGTTACATAACGTATAGGCACTATATGACCGTTTGAAAGAATAAGACGGTCTCTTTCAGGCCACATAGGATTTTTAGGATCATGCTTTAGTACATGAAAGTAAAAGGCGGTAAAAATATCTGCCATACCCAAAGGCCCGGCTGAATGTCCGGCACCTGCTTCTTCAAGCATTTTTATAAGATCCTGGCGTATTTGATTAGCTTTCTTTTCCAGGACTTTTACTTTTTCATAATGTAACGGCATTTTGTAATTGATCAATTGCTTCTTTAATATCTTTGCTGCCCCAAATATAGGAACCGCTTACAATGGCGTTTGCTCCCGCATCAACTACTTTTTTTGCGGTCTCGGGATTCATGCCACCGTCTACTTCTATTGTAATATCGGGGTATTTATTGCGTAAAGTGGATATCTTGCTTATTGAGGCCTCTTCGTTGAATTTTCCCCCGTAAAAACCTAAATTACCCGAAAATATAAGTACCGCATCTAAAAGGCCGGCAAATGGTTCTATAAGATGGACAGGGGTTTCAGGCAAAATAGCAATTCCTGCCTCCTTGCCCGCATTTTTTATTTTTTCAAGTATTTCTTCATGTTTACTTGTTGCCTCGTAATGAAAAAAGATTCTTTTAATACCCGAATCACCCTCTTCACTTTCCCCTGTTATCCATTCATCTATTACATTCTCGGGTTCGCTTACCATGAGATGCGCCTCCATAAAAACACCCGGATCAAAATTATGTATAGCAACAGGATCTCCCCATGAGGTTGAGGGTGCGAAATTACCGTCTGCTACATCGAGCTGAACCCAATTTACTAAATTCTCAACAGCATTCACTTTTTCTGTGAA
>JAWVZY010000031.1:0-8597 GCA_033721955.1 Candidatus Spechtbacterales bacterium | reverse complement strand
TCAGGGGTAGAGCAGTGGCCTGAAGAGCCACGTGTCGTCAGTTCAAATCTGACCCCAGGCACAAAACGCGCCAGTAGCTCAGGGGTTAGAGCACGGCTCTTATAAAGCCGGGGTCGATGGTTCAATTCCATCCTGGCGCACTATTTGCAGGCATTTATTGAAAATGCGGCTGTCGTATAGTGGCTATTACACTGCCTTGCCATGGCAGAAACGTGGGTTCGATTCCCATCAGCCGCTCCAATTATAAAAGCACCTCTTAAGAGGTGCTTTTATAATTTATAATAACTAGAGGATAGAGAGAGTTTCCCGGTTTTTATTTGCATTTTTGACAAGTTTATGGTATTATTTGGCCATTAGCAAGAAAGGAGTTGAATATGTCTTTGCAAAAACTGCGCAGAGATTTAGGACTTACAGAGCAACAGAAGAAGGATCTAGCTGTATCAGTGCTTCCCATAACCAATAGGGGCATTATCCTTGTCAGCGAATTCCAGCCCGGTCAAGATGTGATTTGGAAGGTGCCTGGAGGACGCGGGCAAATGGACCCTGAAACAGGTAAGCCCGAAACACCTAAAAAGGCGGGAATTCGAGAACTCAATGAAGAGACGCGCTTGAATGAGTACGGCATCCATATATCAGAAAGTGATTTAAGGCTCTGGCATAGGGGAGAACCATATTCGGGATATTTGAGGAATCATCCCAGCCCCCATTGGAAGAAGCTTTTTGTAGTAGGGGGTATGATATACCTTCCCGATGACTATATAGAGGCAATTGAAACAGGTAAGGCCAGAGGCAAGGAAGATGGTGAATGGATAAGCGTGTTTAGCGTACCAGAGGTGCTAAGTATGCAAAATATCCTGGACCTACACCGAGAGGCCTTTAGACCCTTGCTTGA
This sequence comes from Candidatus Spechtbacterales bacterium, assembly GCA_033721955.1. Classification (GTDB taxonomy): domain Bacteria; phylum Patescibacteriota; class Minisyncoccia; order Spechtbacterales; family 2-12-FULL-38-22; genus JAWVZY01. Next base: position 7,705 of record JAWVZY010000031.1, on the reverse strand, counting down.
GCGGGCTAACGCAGAATTGCCTGTCAATAGGGCAAGGTAAAGTACATCTAATATAACGCCTATTCTGTCGCGTGACAGATAAGGCGTTTTTTTTATTTATTTCATCTTTAAGTGTGTTAAAATATACCTATGGGTACAAAAGGAAAAACAATTTTAACAGGGGATAGGCCTACCGGGCCTTTGCATTTAGGCCACTACATCGGCTCTTTGAAGTCCCGTGTTGAGTTACAGCAAAACAATAAGGTATATGTTTTAATAGCGGATATGCAGGCACTTACGGATAATGCCGATAACCCCAAAAAAGTCAGGGACAACATTATAGAAGTTACCTTAGATTATTTATCTGTAGGCATTGATCCGGGCAAAGTTAGTATTGTTATTCAATCTCGTATGCCCGAAATATCGGAGTTAACAATGTATTATATGAACCTTGTATCGGTGGCGCGCGTAAAGCGCAATCCTACAGTGAAGGAGGAAATGAAACAAAAGGGCTTTGGAGCGGATGTGCCTGCGGGGTTTTTTATGTACCCGGTAAGCCAGGCGGCAGATATAACGGCCTTTGGTGCTAATTTAGTCCCTGTTGGTGAAGATCAATTGCCAATGATAGAATTAACACGTGAGATAGTAGATAAATTCAATAAAACCTATAAGAAGGTATTAATAAAACCCGAAGCAATGATTTCTGAAACATCACGCCTTCCCGGTATTGATGGAAAGGCAAAGATGAGCAAATCTCTCGGTAATGCGATATACTTAAAGGATAAGCCAAAAGATGTAGAAAAAAAGGTAATGAAAATGTATACAGACCCGGAGCATATTCATAAAGATGATCCGGGCAAGGTAGAAGGTAATACCGTATTTACTTATTTAGATGTTTTTGATCCCGATAAAAAAGAAGTTGAAGAGTTAAAGACCCACTATAGAAAAGGTGGATTAGGCGATGTTGAATTAAAGAAGCGCCTTATAGGTGTTTTAAATAATTTTTTAGACCCTATACGCGAAAAAAGAGCACAGTATGAAGGTAATAAAGATAAAGTTATAGAAATTTTGGAAAAAGGAGCAAAAGAGGGCAGAGAAGCGACATCCGGTACCTTAAAGAAGGTAAAATCCGCAATGATGCTCGATTATTAAAATGGGGTTGACGTATATAATAATACATGTTAAAAAAGGAGAGATTCTCCGCTCAGGAGAATTTTTATTTGCATATGACCGATCCTGGAGAACCCTCTAAACACAGAGGAGTTCGTATAGAAAAAATACGTTTTCGGCATCTAGCAGAGCATTTCAAGCTACTGTTTAAGCCGCAGTTGTCAGGACTTAAAAAACAGCGCATAGGAGCTGTTGAGAGTTTAAATAACCTGGCATCTCGGTACCGGGACGTACAAATACAACTTAATCTAAACCGCTCTAAGAGTTGGCGGCATATTTTTAAGGAATTTAAAAACTTAGTAAACATTTCAGAAGTAGCAGGGCTTATTACGTCTGTTGTGGCTATTACACTATTTACTCATTACGCTCTTGCCGCATCAACCACCGCAAAGGGATTTCTTGAAGAGCAGCAACCCAGTGCTACAGAACAAGATAATGAAGAGGAGGGAGGGTTTATCTATGAACCAATTGAAGCTGGATACTCTGTATCTTCAAGTGCAATAAGGGCGGCAAATGTGCCGCCGCGAAAAAAACAGAATATTGTAGTAAATAAATTTTGGGTTCCTATAACAGCATATTCTTCAACTCCTGATCAAACAGACGGAAGCCCTTTTATAACCGCATCAGGTACTCGAGTTCGCGATGGCATAGTTGCCGCAAACTTTTTGCCTATAGGTACTAAGATAAGAATACCTGAATATTACGGCGATAAAGTATTTGTTGTAGAAGACAGGATGAACGCCCGTTACTGGCAAAAGGTAGATATATGGATGCCTACACGCTCTGAGGCGCTTAGATTCGGCCTGAGGAATACGTATATTGAGATTATTAAGGAAATATAACGGTTATCTTCCGCGGAGTTATAGAGAGCAAGGTCATCTTGCTTTTTTTATTTATCTGTGTTATTATTTAGCGTAAATTAAGCACTGTTCTTTTAAAGCATGTGCTATACAGCCGCAAGTTTCTTTGCGGGGATTTACGGCTGTATAGCAAGAAAGGAGATAGAAATGGCTAGCAAAGGCAAAGCCAGGATTATTGAAATTAGCATCATAAGCATTGGGGAAGGACTTTCTCATATAGGATGTAAGAATTGTTACTTACTTAAGGTAGAGTACGAATTTGAAGATGGCACCACCTACACAGTTGGCTTCTGCCTTGATTGCGGACAGGAGATTCCCGAATGGGATGAGGATGAAAATCGGTCGGTTCTCGATTGGGAACACGTCCCTGATTTTGAGATAATTGAGGATGAGGTTGACCATTTGGAAGCTATAGTGATAAGTCATGCGCATCGTGATCATGATGGCGCTATCAACAAACTTGTTGAGCATGCAATGAAATCAGATAAGTGGGGAGACCTGCTTCCTGAGATAATTATGCCCCCCTACGGAGCGCGCATGCAGCAGGCAAGAGAGTATAAGGATCTGACAGCAGAGCCTCCGCGCCTGGAGAGAGAGTACACAGTTGCCTCTCATCCCAAATTCAAGATCTTCAATGATTTCATTGAAGAATATGAAGATGGCGAGACCTGGGTCTTCCGCATTGAGGATGGCTTCTGGTATAACGCTGATGACGTGGAAATTCTTGAGAGTGATGTCGTATTTCACTTTTTCAAGGTAAACCATAGCGTTGCGGATTCATTCGCCATCCTTATAGAGGCCGGTGGTAAATCAATTATTTACTCAGGCGATTTGCGCTTTCATGGCGCCAACCAGAGTGAGACGGTTGATTTTGTACAGCGAATAGCTGATCCGCGTTTACAAAACGTTGATCTGCTAATGCTGGATGCCACAGGTGCCGATAAGCAGGGCACAGGTAAGCCAGAGGAGGTAGCGATACAAAACTTTTTGGATCTTGCCGACAGGCATCCTAGCCAAAGAATTATTGGTACCATGTTCTCTTCTCAGCCCAAGATTCTGGAATTTCTCAGAACATTCGGGCGCAGAGGAGATGAACGCCAGGTTGTGGTTCATGGTGGCAGTATGCAGGATAACCTCAAGTGGGGTCATCAGTACTGGCCGCTTTCTGACGATGCCGACTTCAACCCGGGAAGCTGGAGAAGGTATTCTTATGGCAGAGGGCCTGAGGTTGCAGATAACGCGATTATCTTTGCCACAGGCAGTCAAGGAGAACCGCTCAGCGCGCTTAGCCGCTTGTTAGACGACGAATATAACGAGGAAATGGAAGACATCTATTTAACCTCGGATGATATTGTGGTCTTTGCGGCACGCACTATTCCCGGAAATGAGCAACCTGTTACCAATATCTTGAAGAAATTGCGGGATATTGGCTGCACTATTTACTATCCTCTCGACCACGATGGCAACGCACCTCAATGGGCGCGTGAAGCCGGGGGAGAGAATATGGCGTTTGAAGAACTTCATATTTCAGGCCATGCTCCTAGAGATGACCTGCAGGAAATAGTAGATAGGTTGAATCCTAAAAAGCTTATGCCCATTCATGCGCCCTTGAGCCACAGAGCTCTTATGGCAGACATGATGGAAAATCCCGAGGATGTACTTCTTCCCGCAGACAAAGAAGAGATAGTGATTCTCTAACATAGCACCCCATAAACGCCCTTCGATTAGTTTCGAAGGGCTTTTTTATTTAAACAAAAAACACGAAGGTATTTCCCTTCGTGTTTTTATAGTTGAGAAGTTTAATTTAAGCAGCAGCCATAAGCTTATCAAATTCTTTTCTCTCTATAGTTTCATTTTCTATAAGGTGCTTAGCAAGCTTCTCCATCTTCTTTTTATTTTTGGTAAGAGTTTGTTTTGCTGTGGTTTGAGCTTTTTTAATGAATTTGGAAATTTCCTTATCTATTTTCGATGCAACTTCTTCTGAGTAATTTCTTTTTTCTGCAAGTTCTTTACCCAAAAACACCATCTCATCGCTATCTCCATAAACAACAGGGCCAAGTGTACTCATGCCATATCTTGTAACAAGGCGCCGTGCCAGTTCGCTTGCTTTTTGCAGGTCATTTGAAGCGCCTGTAGAGATATCTTGGAACATCATTTTTTCGGCAGTATAGCCGCCAAGCAAGACAGCAAGTTCGGCTTCAAACTGCTTTTTGGTCTTAAAGCTTTTTTCTTCATCAGGTACCTTCATTGTGTATCCGCCTGCACGACCCCTTGAGATAATAGACACCTTGTGTACAGGGTCGCTCTCAGGCAGGGAATTTGCTACAACTGCATGCCCCGCTTCGTGGTAGGCGGCAGTTTTTCTGTCATCTTCAGAATATACTTTGGACTTTCTCTCGGGTCCTAAAATAACTTTTTCAACTGCATCATAAAGGTCTTGTTGTTTAACCTTTTTTTGCTTTCGGCGTGCGGCAAATATTGCCCCTTCGTTCATAAGGTTTGCAAGATCGGCTCCACTGAATCCGGGAGTTCTGGTGGCAAGCTCTCTTAAGTTAACATTTTCTGCAAGCGGTTTGCCTTTTGAGTGTATTTTTAATATTGCCTCTCGCGCTTTGATGTCGGGAAGGTCAATAATTATTCTGCGGTCAAACCTGCCGGGGCGCAGAAGTGCCGGATCAAGCACATCTGGGCGGTTGGTTGCAGCTATTACTATTACATTTGTATCTTGTTCAAATCCGTCCATTTCAGAAAGTATCTGATTAAGCGTTTGTTCGCGTTCATCATTTCCGCCCCCAAGGCCTGCTCCCCTAAGGCGGCCTACAGCATCTATTTCATCTATAAAAATTAGCGCCGGAGAAGACTTTTTAGCTGTTTCAAATAGGTCGCGCACACGGCTTGCACCAACCCCAACAAACATTTCAACAAATTCAGAGCCGCTTATTGAATAAAACGGTACTCCTGCCTCACCGCTAATAGCGCGTGCGAGAAGTGTTTTTCCTGTCCCGGGAGGGCCCATAAGCATAACGCCTTTTGGTATGCGCGCTCCCATTTTTAGGAATCTTTGAGGAGTTTTTAAAAATTCAACTATTTCCATCAGTTCTTCTTTTGCCTCTTTTTCATCAGCTACATCTTTGAAGGTAATATTTTGCTTTTTACCCTGCATTCCGCCAAAAAGCTTTGCTTTTGCCTTTCCGAAATTAAAGGCCTGGTTAGCTCCTCTTTGTGCTCCCCGCATCATAAACCACAAAAATGCCCCCACTATCAGGAAGGGTAGTACAAAAGGCACTAAAACCCCAAACCAGAACAAGAAACCGCTTTCACCTTTGGCTTGGATATTGGCGGCAGCTATTTGTTCTTCACTTACACCAAAGTTGCGCAGAGTTTCTGAGAGGGCGGCTTCGGGCTCCTTTCTTGTTATTTGTTTTCCGCCATCTTTCAGAGTTACTGTAAGCTCATTACCTGAAACTTCAACACTCTCTACATTACTTTCTTTAATTTCTGTAGCTACAGTACTTAAAGAAACTTCTTCTGGTTCTTCAAGAGGAGAGTAAAAGAGCGATGCAAACGATGCTATAAGCGCGAAAACAAGCAGGGTTATAAGTATATTTTTGGTTAGGCCTTTCATATATGTGTATTATTTATTTACTTTTTATTAGTATACCACGAATTATGACTATATCACAATTTATCAGTATATTCAATTTCTTTAGAACAAGACAGGTTTATAAATTTTAGGCAAAAAAAGAACCCCTGGAAGCAAGTGAGAGTTAAGCTCTCACTTGCTTCGGGGTTTTGGTACTGTGTTGAGGGGTTACTCTTCTTCGGCTTCGGCCTCCTTGGCCTTCTCAATGCGCTTGGCGCGCTCGGCCTCAGCCGCCTCAGTGGCTGCCTTGGCCTTTTCAAGATCGGCCTGAAGGTCTTCAGAGACCTCGGTCTCTTCGACCTCGGTGTCTTCAGAGTCGGCTTCTGCGTTCCTAGCCTCACGACGAGCTTTTCTTCGGGCCTGAGCCTTCTTTCGACCTGCAACAAGCTTGTTGACCTTACTGCGAAGTCGACTGTCGCTGCCTGCAACCTCGAAGGCTGCTTCCTTCGCTGCTTCCCACTCTTCCTCAGAGGAGTACCGATCTCTCATGAGATCGGTAACCATTGCAAAAGCAAGGTCGGGATCAGCGTTTTCAGTCAGGGCAAGGATCGTCTTCCTGGCTTCGCTCTTTCCCTTCTTTCCGCTCTTGGAGTCGGAAGTCAGGTAAGTGAGCATGGCCCAGGCAGACGCGATCTGTGAGTCGGCCTTGTCCCAGAGCTCGCCCCAGGAATCTTCATTCTCTGATTCCTCGGCTGTCTTGATGGCCTTCTTGGCTTCAGTCTGGAAGTGTTCAGCTGCTTCAGAAACACGCTTATTCACGCGTTCGGCAAAGCTGCCGTCATCTCCAGGGAAGAAGATGTAGAAGGTTTTATCCTTCCCGCCTTCTTCAGCGAGGTCAACATTGAGCTCAGCAAAGCCGAGTTCTTCAACTACCTCGCTCAGGGCGTCGCCTTGCAAGCGGGCGACTTTCCCTGCCTTGCCAAGCACGTCATTGATGCGTCTGATGTTCGAAGACAACCCAAGCTTGCTCCATTTGTTGCTTCCATCGGCCATTTCGCGCGTTTCGTCATTGATGACGTCTTCCACCACTCTGGAGTAGTGGTAAAGACCCTGGATATCGAGTGCGCCGGAAACGACTTGGTTAGCCAGGTATGTGCCCTGGTTAAACCTATCGCCGTCATCCAGCTTTCTTACTCGAGCAGCCATCTCGGTCTTTAGCGCCCGCTCTGTTTTGCGGTCACCATTGGAGACAAGCTCGTGCACGAGATCGGTGATCTCGCTCTTGAGCTGATGCCTGTTTGGCTCATCGTCACTGCCGGCATCGTGGCCGTAGCGCTGCTTCTGAGCTGCCTTATCCCGAGCCTCTCTTCGCAGTTGCTCTACGGTCTTTTTTCTCTTACGTGCCATCTTTTGACACTCCTTTCTGGCCTTTTCAGGCCATTGCTTGTTTTGGTACGTTCTAATAAAGTAAGAAACATTTATACATTTTCCACGCACTTTATCAGAATTAGGCATATTTTAGCATATTGTAAGGTATTTGTCAATGTGAAGATTTTATACTTTGTATATTGATGCGGTAATCTATCAATGATACATTAATAGCTGATGGCCAATATACATCTTTCACCTCAAAAAAGAAAAGAACTCGAGTTTTTAAACTCTGAAAAGAAAAAGCATCCGGAGCTTTTTGAGTTTGGCGAGCCCTTTGTAGAGAGTGACGAAGTTCTTAAGAGTATAGGGATCGAGGATGTTTTTAAGAGCGCAAGGCCAAAGGCCTATTTAAAATTATGGCCTCAGGACTTTGTGGTGGAGGAGGTAGCTAAAGATAAAACCCTGCGCACAGTTGATAGGGGTTCAAAAAGAAAAGAAGGAGTCGAACTTAGCGAAGAAGACGCTACAGTATACGCTACATTGGTAAAAGCAGGCCGCTCTACCTTTGAGATTGTAGATGATATGTCTAAAGAGCTTAATGTGGAGAGAAAGCGCATTGGCTATGCGGGAATTAAAGATAAACAAGCCCTAACCAGCCAGCTTATAAGCTTTAGGGAAACTGATTATAAAGCGGTGGAGGCACTTGATATTCCCGGCGTGTTTTTAAAAGATATTTATACAG
>JAWVZY010000030.1:0-8641 GCA_033721955.1 Candidatus Spechtbacterales bacterium | reverse complement strand
TCGCTTTTTCTTTGTATATCATGCAAAGCATTAAAGTTGATTGATTCATTTTTCATTAGTTCATTCATAAATTCAGGGTCTTTAAGGGATTGGCTGGGTAGCTTCATAACATCTCCATAACTCATTTTTCCTACGATTTTCTTTCTTTCTTTATCGGTTTCTATTAAGTGAGGAAGGCGCCTAATGATATCTTCATCAAGTTTATCCTGCCTAATGGAGCTACGGGTTCTATAGGTTTTAAAGTTTTTCTGTAGTTTTTCGCTACTCTCCATTTCCTTTGCAAATTCTTCCGTAAATTTATCTGCGGCTACTCGCATAGCAGCAAACCCCCTGTCTCCTTCAGCATATAGATCAGCCCGTATTTCACTAAAGTTATTGGCATTTTTGTAATCTTTTTCATAACCTTTAATTTCTTTTTGTAGCTGATCTACTTGTTTTTGCGTTGTTCTTGCTAGGCTTCTAAGCGGAGCTCCCAGCACCTTGTTTCTTCCCACCCTAGTGTTGGCTATTTTTCGTGTAACATCTCTTGCCCGGGGAGCCCCCACCTTTTTTGTATATAGAGCGCCTTTCTTTCCAGCCCACTTAGCGCTTGCCTGGGCGAATTGTTTTGTTTTGCCGATAACTGCCCTGGCGGTTTTATTGCTTGTATTAAAACTAATGAGAATTCCCCACATCATTGTGGCGGCGGCAAAGGCCATAGTTACAGCGCCGCATACAAAACTTCTATCACCACTTTCAGCTAATACGCCGACATTGTTTGCAAGATCACCCACAGCACCCGGAAAAGCGGTGTTACCACTGCATATTACTTCATTTGCCTGTGTAAACACACCTCCAAGCCACATAAAGAAAAGAAGAGGTATTACAATAATGCTCCATTGCAGGAAGTTATGCCACCACTTTTCCCACAAACTGTTTCTGGCTTTTGCCCCCCTTCCCCATATAAGGCCTAAAAATGCAACAGGAGATAGTATAACCAATAACATAAGTGCGAGAGTTCTTCCTAAAAACAGGGCGGTGAGCAGCGTAAATGTAAATATAACAACTATATTTAGCACTATAGAGGCCACACTTTCTACTGTTAGGGAGAGATATATGCCGCCGAATCGGTTTTCATCCGCAGCTAAACTTAGCACATTTGTTATTGAATCAACCAGTCGAGTGCCATCTTGGGTAATTTGCGCGCCAACATTTGTTGAGATAAACGCACTGGATACATTTTGAGCCGCCAGCCAAAAGACATTGGCTACAATATTTGTAAAATCAATTATTACGCCCGTAATTACAGGTGTGAAGTTTATAAGCAGGGCTACTAAAATAAACATAGGAAGGCGGCTTTTATCTAAAAAGCTTCTTCCCCGCAAGCTAAGCATTGTGCCTATACCAATACCTACTAATATTAAAATAAGAGCCATGTTTGCAAGATCGCGTAAAATAGGCCAGCCGGACAAAAATACCTGCCCCGAGGTATATGAGGTGTTAAGCGCTACTGTAATTGCCCAATCTAATACTAATTTAAAAAAGAAGGCGACAACAGTAAGAAACATGTTTACAATAACCGCCACAAACGTAGTAACAAGGCCGGTAAAGAGAAACGTTGCCCGCAAAAGTACATCAATAAAGAAGTTTGCTATATCATCAGCTATACCTGCATGAGCCGGTTGTGGAGCTGTAAGTAAAAATGTAAAAACACTAAAAACCGCTACCTTAAATAAGTTTGCTTTGGGCAGCTTTTTTTTCACCAAATTTTTAGGCAGTGAAACGGCCTCCATTACTTATTATTATACAATAAGCCGGGAGCTTTTTCTAAAAGAGTTATCCACTCCTCTATCTGCAGGGCCTGGGCTCTTTTTTTGGGGTTAATATGGACACTCTTTAGTAGTTGTTCTGTTTTTTGTTTCGAAACATTAAATTCACGCGATAAATTACCCGAGAGTTGTTTGCGCGGAGAGGAAAAGCCCGCACGTAGCAGCTTAAAAAACAGTTTTTCATTTATAGAAGGTTGCCTGATATTTGCTACGGTCAATATTGCAGAATCTACTTCAGGCTTGGGCCAAAAAGCGTTTTTTGATACCTTTTGTATTATTTTAGGTTTTCCGTATAATTGCACAGATATTGCAAGTAAATTCATATCAGGCGGGATAGCGCATATTTTTTGAGCAACCTCTTTTTGTATAATGAGTGCGATTGCCTCGGGTTTAATTTCGGAATTTTCTAAAAAATGTCGAAAAAGCCGGCCGGTAAGGTAGTAAGGAGGGGCAGAAACCACTTTATAGCCGGAATTTTGAATTTCTATCTCTAAACTTTCAAATAATTCTTTAATTTCTGTTTTCAAAATATCTTTTTGGACAATATGTACATTTTTGGACTCTTCTAATTCTTTTTGTAGGATATTTACCATATTTTCATCTTTTTCTATTGCTATAACCTGCCTTGCTTTTTTTGCGAGCTCTTTTGTAATGGCGCCTGTGCCGGGCCCTATTTCTAAAATAATATCCTCCTTAGCGATATTTACACTTTTGATAAGCGCACTTACAGCATTTTTATCTGTTAGAAAATTCTGCCCCAAAACTTTATTTGGGGTTATACTGTGTTTTTCTAGTAGTTGTTTAATTTCATTTGGCATTTAGAATTTATAACCTAAAACATTAATCCCATTCTATGATATCTTCATATTCCACGTCTTTTTCAAGGGGCTTGTAGCTTAGGTATTCTTCGGGTATTTCAAAAAGAAAGCTGCTTGGAGGGTTGCTTTGGATGTTCCCCCAAAGTAGTCGCCTGCGGGCAAATAAAAGATATGCTTTTTGCTTTGCGCGCGTTATACCTACATACATAAGGCGCCTTTCCTCTTCAAGCTGCCGTTTATCTGTCATGCTGCTTGAGTGGGGTAAAAGCCCTTCTTCGCACCCGGCAATAAAGACCACTGGAAACTCAAGACCCTTTGCCATGTGCATGGTCATGAGGTGCACAAGCTCACTTTCGCGCTCTACATTGTCCGCTTCTTGCATTAGAGTTACATCTTCTAAAAATGCGTTAATGGCGTCTTTTAGAGGGAGTGCAGCATAGTCGCCTGCAACCGATAGCAGTTCTTGGGTATTTTGCCACCTCTCCTCCCCTTTTTCTGTTCCGTCGCGCAGTATTTCTTCAAAATTAGATTCTTTTATAATAAATTTTATAAATTGTGCCAGGGTTGTATTTTGGCCTGAGGCCTTTTCTCTAAATTTTTGTGCCAATATTTTTATGGCCTTCTTTTTTGTGCGCAGGGGTTGTTCTATGTTTTTGCGCATAAGCGCAAGCTTTAATTTTTCAAGGCGCTCATAAGACGGAGTGTCGCCGGGATTTTGTACAAGGCGGAGCCACGCTATAAGATCTTTTATCTCTTTTCTTTGATAAAATTTTACACCGCCCACTATTTTATAGGGCATATCATTTCTTAAAAATATTTCTTCTATAATGCGTGATTGGGCATTTGTGCGATATAGCACCACAAAATCACTTAGTTTGTGGTTATCTTGTTCGGCTAAGTTCTCAATTTCAGCTAAAATAAATTCTGCCTCTTCTCTTCCGCTACCCAATTCAATTATATTCAAGGCCTCTCCTTCATTGTTTTGCGTCCATAATTGTTTTTTGTAGCCGGCTTCGTTATTTTTTATTAAAGCGCTTGCGGCATGCACTATGTTTTTTGTAGAGCGGTAATTTTGTTCAAGTTTTATTACTTTTGCGCCCCTCCACTCTCTTTTAAAATTTAGTATATTTTCGACTTTGGCATTGCGCCAACTGTATATTGCCTGAGCATCGTCTCCGACTGCGCATATGTTCTTTGACTTGCGCGCTAAGTATGAAAGCCAAATACTTTGTGCCGCATTAGTATCTTGGTATTCATCTACTAAAACGTATTTAAAACGGTTTTGGTATTTTTTTAGAACGTTTTCGTTATTTTCAAAAAGCAACACCACCTGCATTATAAGGTCATTAAAATCAAAACCATTATTTTCTGCGAGAGCTTTTTGATAATGGGTATATATATTTGCTATTTTTCTTTCAAAGTAGTTTCCTGCCTGAGCCTCGTATTCTTCGGGTAGCAGCAGGTTGTCTTTGGCGCGCGATATGAGAGACAGGGCTTTTCTTGGCGAGAGTTCTTCTGTGCTTATTTCCAGATCTTTCATAACTTTTTTAACAAGAGAAAGTTGATCGGAGTCATCATAAATAACAAAACTGGATGTATATCCAATCAGGTTTGCGTTTTCTCTCAGAATACGTACACAAATTGAATGAAATGTTCCAACTAAGGGCATCCCAGCTTTTTTAATATTTTGTTCGCCGACATTTGTGCTTAAATCTTTTGGGTTGTAGTTTGGGGTTTCTGAGGTTGTGCTAAGCAAAGCAAGCACCCGCTCCTTCATTTCATTTGCTGCCTTGTTTGTAAAGGTAACTGCAAGTATGTTTGAGGGCCTTACGCCTTGCGATATTAAGTATGCCACCCTGTGAGTAAGCGTTTTTGTTTTGCCAGAGCCGGGACCTGCGAGTATAAGCAGAGGACCCTCAGTGTATTTAACTGCCTCTTTCTGTTTTTCATTTAAATTTGACAATAGATCCATAGTTTTGTCTTGTATTTTAGTGTGGAAATTAGGCCTTGACAGGCAAATATCCTATAGCTACCATATACATATAGGTGCTTCGCACCTTTTTTGTTTGCAGGGAGGCAAGAGGATAACTTGTGCATAACCTCTCTCCCAATTAACTAACAATTATATTATAATACCTTATAGGTAAAGATAATCAAATCAGTACCTATTTGAGGTACTATAATCCTATTCAAAAGAACCCACAAGACCTGTTTTTTCTGTTCAGTGTATGGGCAGAAAGGATAAGCGACATATGGCGTTGTAAACGCAAGTTTATAACAAAAACTCTCAAGAGAGGCGACTCTTTATTTTTTGTGCAATTTATAAAAGGGGTCGCTGTTTTTGTTTTTATAGTAGGTATTTTAGCTACTTTGGGAACAGACAGCCCTTTAAATATTACTCCTCTGCATTCTGTTTCAGGAGAGGAGATAGTTGTTGATAAAATTGCCCAGAGTCAAAGTTTTGCCGGCACAAAGCCGTTTCTAAGTGCAAAGCTTATAAATTCGGTTGATGCCCCAACACCTCAAGAAACAGAGGGGCCGGCCATTGGAGGTGGGGGTGAGGATGAAACCATTTTTTCTACAAGTTCTGATGGAGCTATACATGCTCTGCAAGGTGCTGTTATAGCAGAACCTCCACCAAAAGAGCGTGAGGAGGTTGTAACATATGAGGTAAGGCCCGGCGATACAGCCAGTGCTATTGCTGCCAGGTTTGGGCTTAAGCTAAACACACTTCTTTGGTCTAACCACCTTCGTTCGCCACACTATATAAAACCGGGACAAGAACTTACAATATTGCCGGTTGATGGCGTAATGTATGAAATAGAAAACGGAGACACCCTATCTTCTATTGCTGATAAGTATAGCGGGGATGTAGATGAAATATTAGATGCAAATGGCATTGAATCAGTTGAACATATATTTGCAGGTCAAACCATTATAATACCCGGTGGTGAAAAGCCAAGAGTAAGTACGCCTTCTTACAGGCCACGTTATTCTTCTTCTTATCAAAATCTTGATGGATACTTTATAACTCCAACTCCGGGTCGTATAACTCAATGGTTGCACGGCAAAAATGCTGTAGACATAGGAGGGGGATGCTGGCAACCTGTGCGTGCTGCCGCATCAGGTACTGTAGGTATTTCAATAGGTAATGGTGCTTGGAATGGAGGTTATGGAAGTTATATAACTATAAACCACCCCAATGGCACAAGAACCCTTTATGCTCATAATATACGTAATCTTGTATGGAGCGGGCAATGGGTTAACCAGGGAGATTTAATAGCTTATACCGGCTCTACAGGGCGTTCTACGGGATGTCACTTGCATTGGGAGGTGCATGGTGCGAGGAATCCATTGGCTTATTAAAAAAGCATAGAGCTAACTCTATGCTTTTAATTTTTTAGCATGCTCCGCTTAAAGCGGGGTTTTTATATTTCTGTCTTTTCGCGCTTTGCGTATTGCAGCGCAAGAGCCAGGTGTCGCCAGCTTATATCTGTATCTTGGGAAAGATCCGCTACTGTGCGAGCCACCTTTAAGCTGGAGTGATAGCCACGAGCTGATAAGCGGTATTTTTCAACCGCTTGACCGAGCATTTTGTTTAATTTGTCGGGAAGATGGCAGTATTTTTTAATATGTTTTATCTTCATTTCACTATTTAAGTTTATAGAGCTGTTTTTGAACCTTTCTAGTTGTACTTTGCGCGCAATAGCCACTCTTTTAGCTACTTCTTTTGAGGGCTCTTCTGTCCCTTTAGAGGATATTTTTTTAAATTTTTGCCTGGGAACTTGTACATGCAGGTCTATTCTATCGGCTATAGGGCCTGATAATTTGCGTTGATAGCGGGTTATAGAACCGGTGGTACAGCTGCATGCGCGGGATTTGTCCCCAAGATATCCACAGGGGCATGGATTTGCTGCTGCAATAAGCATAAATTGGGCGGGATATTCTACAACGCCTCGCGCTCTGGCTATCATAATACTACCCTCTTCTAAGGGCTGTCTTAGCGACTCTAAAACGTTTCTGTGTAGTTCTGGGAATTCATCTATGAATAATATGCCTCTATGAGCTCTGGTTATCTCTCCTGGCTGTAATTTGGCTCCTCCCCCTATTACTGCCGCTTCAGATGAGGTGTGATGAGGGGCGCGAAAAGGCCTTTTTTGCACTAAAGGATTGTTTGAGGGCAATCTCCTACAAACACTCTCTATTTTTGTTACCTCAAGCGCTTCTTTATAGGACATAGGCGGCATTATTGTGGATGCAGAACGTGCCAGCATTGTTTTTCCAGTTCCCGGAGGACCTTGAAACATAATATTATGCCCTCCTGCTACTGCAACCTCCATGGCTTTTTTAGCACTTTCCTGCCCTTTTATATATGCAAAATCATGCTCAAATAATTCCCCTGCATTTCTTGCACTCTTTAGTTTTTTAGGTTGAGCCGGCTTTATAGGCTTTCTTCCCTCTATATGTGCTATAAGTTCTTTTATATCATTTGCCGCGATAACCTCTACTCCTCTTATTAGGGAGGCCTCTTTCTTGTTTTCAGCAGGAACTATAATATTGGTAAAACCAACCTCTTTGGCATGTATGGTGTATAGAATTACACCTTTTATCGGACGTATTTTTCCATCTAATCCAAGTTCGCCTACTATTAGTGTTTTTTCAAGATTTTGCCCTTTAATTTTTACTTGGTCCGAATCCAAAAGAAAACCAAGAGCCATAGGCAGATCATAAATGCCTCCCTCCTTTTTTATATCAGCCGGAGCTAAATTAATAATAACCCTTCTGCTAAAATGGCGCGGTGCTTTAAAGCCCTTATTTTTCAAGGCAGAGGATATTCTTTCTTTTGATTCTTCAACCGCTTTATCAGGTAGCCCCACAATACTAAAAGAATGAAGACCACTTGTAACATCTACCTCCACCTCTATTGTTTGGGTTTCCATACCTTGCCTTGTAACTGAGTATAGTTTTGATGGCATAACGCTCTATAGAGTATCAAACACAACTTAATGTTGTCAAATATACATAACAAAAAAGCACCAGTTTAGGCACTTTTTTGTTATGTATGAATTCAATTAGGGACTATTTGCCTTTATTCTGTTTATTTGCACAATCCAGGCAAAATTTTGTTTCTGGTATGGCCTTCAAGCGCTTTTTTGGAATATTTTTATTGCAATTTAAGCATTTTCCATAAGTGCCTTTTTTTATTCTTTTTAGTGCTTCATCTATAAGTTTTAGTTTTTCCTCAAAAGCATGCTCCAGGGGTAAGCGATTTATGTATTCTTCAACCTCATCTGCTGCTTCTTCAATATCAAAATCTTCTTTTTCAAAATTAGGAAATTCGCTTTCCCAGTCCCCCTCAACATCCGGATTTTGTTTTGCAAACTTTTTAAGCTCTTCTGCTATTTCAAGCTTTTCCTCCAATAAAAGTTTCTTAAATTTTTCATTATCTTTTTTATTCATATTTTAGTCATTACTAATATAAGTGTTTGACCTTATAGAGTTATTGTATAGTACTTTATTTTAAAGTGCAACAAGAACTTAAAGATGCTATGAATATTAAAAAAAGCCGCAAGTTGCGGCTATGAAAGAACGGGTGGAATGGTTGGTGATCCTCGGGGGAGCCGAAGTGGCTCCTGATTACATTACTGTATGAGCTCGGTCTCTCCCCCGAGAATCGGGGACTAGAGTCCCTGAAATAGCTATCTTTGGCAAGTTGGCCATTTCAGGGACCTAGTCCTATATGCCTAAACCGTTCAATCAGCTATAATGGGCAGATTGATCAGAACAGGACTTTGAAAGGTTCTAATTATATTATCTATTTATTTGGACATAGTCGTCAAGCATAGTTTTCCACAACCTGTCCGAATAGTGTCTAAATGGAATATTTAGTAAGAATTTTTTTGTATTTTATTTCTGTATTTTGAACATTAGGATAGTAAAAAATAAGATTTGTTGAGTTGATGTTTGGTGCCGGTAATTGAGAAGGGTATCCTGTCGGATTTCTTCTCATTTTTA
>JAWVZY010000029.1:0-9412 GCA_033721955.1 Candidatus Spechtbacterales bacterium | reverse complement strand
TGCAACAATAGCTGAAAATATAGTAATAACTCAGACAAATAATGAAAGAGAGATTGAAGCACTTTTACCTCTTGAGCATAATGATAAACTGGCATTGGCTGCTCAAATGAAAGCTGAAGACATGATAGCTCGTGATTACTTTTCACATAATGGGCCTGATGGCGAGCGTCCATGGACATGGCTGCAAAAAGTAGATTATAATTATGCTCTTGCAGGAGAGAATTTAGCTATAGATTTTTTTGATGAAGCACCTCTGACAAGGGCATGGATGAATTCTCCCACGCATGCTGCCAATATTTTGAATAATTATTTTACAGATATAGGAATAGGTGTTGCCGAAGGTGAATTTGAGGGGCGCCAGACAACTGTTGTTGTTATGTTTTTGGGGCGAGAGATAACCCCGACCCTTCAAGCGGTTGTAGCTGAAGATACACCTGAACCTACGCCGGAATCCGAACCCGCCCCTGAACCTACACCTGAACCCACACCCGAACCAGAACCCGCCCCCGAACCAGAACCTGCCCCCGAACCTACCCCAGAACCCGCGCCTGAGCCGGAACCATTGCCTGCTCCGGTACCGCCTCAGGAAATGGCCGTTGATTCAAATGTAAAGATAGAGCATCTTGAGGCCGAGAAAAACGCGCTTTTAACAGCCAACGGCTTTACATATGATATGCCCGAACAAGAGTTAAGTCCTGCTCCCTCTGAGTTCGCATCTTCTTTGATGCTTAATCTCTCACGTACATTTTTTGGAGGGCTTATATTACTTTCAGTATTTTCTGTAGCAACGCATCATAGTCCCGCTCGTTTTGCGGTACCAAGGGTGTTTGTGCTTGGGCTATTTCTTAGTGCCCTTTTATTAGTTTAATAAAAGGACTTGGCAAACATTATGAGTGAGCGTGAATTAGAAGATAAAAATATATATTTGGAGCGTATGGCAAAGCCCTTAGCCGAAAAGCTGAGGGTTGTTCATTTTATACCCGCAGGTGCCAAGGTTGTGCTTGATGTAGGTTGTGCTGATGGCACTGTAACTTGCGCTATGGCAGAGATATTTCCCAATATTGAATTTTTAGGGATTGATCTGGATGGCGAGTTCATAGAAAAGGCGCGCAAAAAAGCAAAAGAAAAAAATTTAGATAATGTAAAATTTGAAAAGATTTATTTAAGAGAGCTTCTTGCACGCAAGCAACGCTACAGCGCTGTATTTTTTATATCTGTCTTGCATGAATTTTACACATATGGAGAGGGAATATCTTCAGTGCTTAAGGCGCTGTCCGATGCCCACGAACTATTGGAAGAAAACGGAGAGATAATTATACGCGATATGATACTTAATGAATATACAAAAAATACAGATTTCCGCGCAGAAAGTATTTTAAATAAAATTAGATCCGGCAATACAGACCAAAAATATATTGATGATTTTGAAAGCGCCTTTGGCGAAATAGATAATATATATAAGCTTAATCATTTTCTTCTAAAATATTTTTATATAGAAAATTGGGAGCGCGAATGCAAGGAGCATTATGTGCCTGTTACCTTTGAACAGTATCAGGATATATTTTCACTTCTTGGCATGGATCTGCAGTATATGCATTCTTATCTTATAGAATTTTTACGCGGCAAATGGGTAGAGGATTTTGGTCTTACAGGCGAGGAGCTGGATGGTCTGCGTTCTACCGGCTTTGTAGTTGCCAGAAAAAAATAAATAATATTATTTCTCTAAATTTGAAAATACAGCTTTTGTGGTGTATACTTTAGGCAGTTCTCTTGAAAGGAGGCCAATATGGAAGGAAATAAGCGATTGAAGCACATAATTTCAGCCGAACAGTTTGATAGAGAAATACTTGAAAATTTATTTGATATTACAGATAGAACAGAGATAAGGATATCCAGAATAGGTGGGGATCATTTTCTGCTTGGTAGAGTGCTGGCATATATTTTTTATGAGCCCAGCACGCGCACCCGTCTTTCATTTGAAAGCGCGATGTTGCGCTTAGGGGGAAATGTCATAGGAACAGATAACGCCGCCCACCTTTCTTCGGCGGCAAAAGGAGAGGCCCTTGAAGACGCGATTCGTGTGGTAGGCGGTTATAGCGATATAATTGTTTTACGCCACAGCAGCATAGATAGCGCTGAGAGAGCTGCGGCAGTTTCTGCCGTTCCTGTAATTAACGCGGGCAATGGGTCAGGCGAACACCCCACACAGGCGCTTTTAGATCTCTATACCATAAGGAGAAAACTAAATAAGATAGATGGAATAAATATAGCAATTGTTGGAGATCTTAAATACGGCAGGACGGTTCATTCACTTTCCCGTTCTCTTGTAAATTTTGAAGGCGTATCTATGACCTTTATATCACCTGAACAACTGCAGCTGGATGCAGACACAAAGACATATCTTGATAAAAATAATGTTGATTACCGCCAGGTTCAGGACCTTAAAGAGGCCTGCGGTGCTGATGTTGTTTACCAGACAAGGATACAAAAGGAAAGGTTTTCTGACCCAGAGCTTTACAGAGAAGTTAAGGGCAAGTATGTAATAGACGATAAATTTGCCTCTTCCATGAGGTCGGGTGCAATAATAATGCATCCCGGCCCTCGTGTTGAGGAAATAACGAGAGATGTTGATAGAACCGATAAAGCTGTATATTTTGAACAATCTCATTATGGACTTCCTGTCAGAATGGCGCTTATCAAATTACTTCTTTCATAGAAAATATTGAGCGACCTGGGTTCTCCCCGGTCGCTTTTTTTGTGATATAATAAGTTGGCATGGATAATGTAAATATATTAAAAAAGAAAAATACAAGTGACGGATGGGTTTTTGATGTGGAGATAGATGAAGGGGGTGGTTCAATAGAATATGAAGTTAAACTTAGCGAGGATTATTTTGAAAAACTTGCCTTAGACAATGAAAAACCCGCAGATCTTGTGCTTGACTCTTTCTCATTTTTGCTTGCCCGCGAACCAAAAGAGGCAATCTTAAGAAGTTTTAACATAAAAGATATAAATAAATATTTTCCTGAGTTTGAAAGCGAGATAAGAAAATAAACTATTTTATAAGTTCCCGCGTTGCGGGATTTTTTAATTTTAGTATAATTGAGGAGGTACCTGTTATCGGGGAGCAGGCATTTAGAAGCTAAAGGGAGTCAGGTCAATATGAAAAAGGGACGGCTTACAGCCATAGTTGGCTGCATGTTTTCGGGTAAAACCGAAGAACTCGTAAGATTAGTAAGAAGAGAAAAGTATGCCAATCGTAAAGCTTTATTTTTTAAACCGGATATAGATACCAGATATTCTAAAGATAAGGTGGTCTCTCACTCAGGGGTAGAGGAGGATGCAACGTGTATAAGCGTAGAGAAGCCGGATGCAATTTTTGAATATATAACAGATGATATTGATGTTGTAGGCATTGAAGAGGTACAGTTTTTTTGCCCGGAAATTTTAAGCGTGGTAAATGAATTGATCGAGCGCGGCGTAGATATTTTTGTTTGCGGGCTTGATCTTGATTATAGAGGTGAATTATTCGGTCAAACCCACAAGTTAATGGCTCTTGCTGATAAAGGGTTAAAACTTTCTGCTATATGTATGGTGGATGGATGCGGAAATAAGGCCTCGCGCACTCAACGCTTAAGCAAAGAAGAGGGCACAGTGGTTATTGGTGAAACAGATAAATACCAGGCCAGATGCCGTGATCATTACATAGCTCCTAAGTAAAAAATAAACAGCTCTATATAGAGCTGTTTTTATATTGTATAATGTAGATAGATATGGCTAATGAGTATCTTGTAAAATATGTACGTCAGATGCGCCAAAACGGTGCCAGCGATGAAAAGATAAAACAAGCCCTTGTAGATAAGGGTTATTCAGAGAGTGAGATACTTGGCGCGCTTTGGCATGATATTAATCAGGAGCAGGAGCAGATAGAGGAGCCAAAAAGCCATTTATGGATATATAACGTTTTGCTTATATTGCTTTTGGCCGGTTTGGCAGCTGTCGCACTATATTTGAGAGTGTGGGACCCTGCTTGGAACCCTTTTCCGCCTCCGGCCGAATTTTTGTTTGAACTCAATCCGTTTTAATAATATCTGAATCACAGCCAAAAACTCTAAAGACAAAAATTTCCTCTAAATTAAGGGAAATTTTTCTTTTTTAGCCGGCTTTATGGGTGTATAATGGAAAATAGGCTGTAAGAGCTTGCTAAATACAGATATGGATATATTAATAAAATTAAAACCAAAAAATAAAAAGGAAGATAAACTTCCCCAGGAAGCCGCCGGGCGCATTATGACAACCAATGTTCCGGCAGTTTCGCTTGATGCTACCATTGGACAGGTAAATAAAGACCTTTCAGATAAAAGAAGGCGATTTGAGACATTAAACTATATTTATGTAGTTGACGGCGATAGAAAATTAAAAGGGGTTTTGTCTGTAAAGGAGTTATTTTTATTGGATCAGGAGACAAAGGTTTCTAAGGTTATGCGGACAGATCCCATTTCTGTTAGTATTTATGCAAATCGCGAACATGTTGCACTTACCGCTCTTAAATATAATATAAAAGCCATACCCGTTGTTGATACTGAAGATGTGCTTCTGGGAGTAGTTACCTCAGACACTATATTAGATGTTTTGCATAGCGAACATCTGGAGGATATTTTATATTCTGCCGGAATTACATCACCCGATGAGACAATATTTAATTTTGAAGGTGCTACCGTTAAAATGCATATTAAAAAAAGATTACCCTGGCTGGTGGTGGGACTTTTTGGGGGAATAGTAGCCGCGCTTATTATAAGGTTTTTTGAACAATCTGTTCGCGCTGAGATAGCACTTGTAGCATTTATACCTGCTATAGTTTATATAGCAGATGCGGTGGGCAATCAAACCCAAACATTATTTATAAGGACTTTAGCGCTTGAGCATAACCTTGATTTTAAAAAGTATGTTGCAAAAGAAATGCGAGTTGTTTTTCTTTTAGCTATATTTTTAAGCGCGGGTTTTTCTCTAGCCGGGTTTTTATGGTCTTATTCTCCACAGGTTGCTCTTATAGTAGGTATAGCTGTATTTATAACAATAATAGTTGCCGCAATAGTTGCCTTATTTTTGCCCAGAGCTTTGCATAAGAGAAATTACGATCCGGCCGTTGCTACCGGTCCTTTCGCTACGGTCTTGCGGGATCTTACAAATTTATTAATTTATTTTTCCATAGCACGCATCGTGTTTATGTTATGGGCTTAAAACTATGATAAAACATGTCAAAGGAAACATTGTAAATATAGACGCCGATATAATAGTTAATTCGGCAAATACAGACCTAAATCATAATAATGGAATTGCTAAGGTAATAGCTGAGGCCGCCGGTTACAAGCTGACACTGGAGAGTGAAAATTTAGGGAAGGTTCCGGTGGGTGAACTTGCTATGACAGGAGGAGGTAATTTAAAGGCGCATAGAATATACCATATACCAACTATCGACCTTAGTGAGAATATTTGCATTTCTTATGAGGATCTGGAGAAAGTATGGCGCAAGGCATTAACTTGGTGCAAGGCAAATCAATTTGAAAGCATAGCCGCTCCTTTGCTTGGTATAAATTGCGGCCTGGAAAAGCAAAAGGTAAAAGAACTTATGGTAAAAGTGGGAGAGGAGTATCAATTTGATCATTTAGAGATAATAATAGTAGATCACGGCGAATTAGAAGAGCAGGAAGGTAAGTAAGTGTTAAAATGAATATATACAATAAGTTATTAATTATATTTAAATAATGACCTATAATCCTGATGAATTACATCATATAGCTCGTGCCGCATCAAATCGCCAAAAAGGTGTAGCTGTTTTAGAGGATATTCAAAAAGAAAATGCCTATAAAATACTCCAGCTTTGTGACACCTTTGGCATACAGAAGGTATATTTTGTGTTTGAAAAGGTAGAGGAGTATGACCCTGCAAAAATAGCTCCTAAAGATGATTTCTATAATGCCGGTAGGTATTTGGATTTTGAAATACATACATCAATTGGAGATTTATTGGACCAGCTAAAAGGGCAGGAGTATAAGATAGTAGTGCCTATATTTGGCAAGGGTGGTACAGATATTTATTCCTCTACCCTTAAGGAAGAAAAGATAGCTGTTATTTTTGGTAGTGAAGAGCGAGGTCCATCGGATAGAGCTTTGGGTTATGCTGATCTAAAAATATCTATAAAGCGAGCGGGAGTTACGGCCGATTTAGACAACTGTATAATTGCCGCAATTTTTCTTTACGAGCTTACTCGCCAGCGTGCTCTTTATGGTATGGATGAATACCTTTTACCCACTGAGAAGGAAGATGAAATAAGACGGCGCTTTTCTAATCAATAATTATGACAAAAGAGTATCTTGCCCAAATAACAAATTTTTCCTTTGATGCCCAATCCATTTTAGGGAAACTTGATACAACGGCGCTTTTTGTGGCCGGAGTTATATTGGTAGCGTTTTTAGTGCTAAGCATGGCCTTGGATCATCATTGGAAAAATTATGGCGTTACTAAAAAACAGATAAAACATTTGCGCCAGGTGTATTTTGGAGTTTCGGGATTGTTTCTTGCCGGAATGATTGCCGGACTTTTGGTATCTTTATTATCATGATAAATCTTATTGAAAATGAAAAAATAATAATGCAAAAAAGAAGGCATTGGTATGCTCTGGCAAGTGAGGCGGCGGGGTTGCTTTTGGCTGCCTTTGCACCTTTTTTCCTTCTGGCTTTGGCGTTATCAACTCCAACTGTAGAGCCGTTGGTATTTGAATTTTGGGGCTTGGTGCTTTTTGCGATATCTACTTGGATGCTTATGATGTGGATGGTATTTTTTGTAGTTTGGACCAATTATTATTTAGACGTATTTATTCTTACAAACTATAGAATAATAGACATAGAACAAAAGGGTCTTTTCGCACGAGACATGGTGGAGGTTCATTTGCTGAGCGTAGAGGATATAAAAATAGAGGTCTCGGGTATATTGCCTACTCTTATGAATTTTGGCGATCTTTATGTGCAGACAGCGGGTGTTACGAGGGAAGTTATTATAAGAAAGATACCTAATCCGGCCGAGGTGCGTGAGGTGGTAGCAAAATACCACACTGAAATGTTAAATAGGGGCTTGGATCATTAATGTCTCAAGATAAAAGTATAAATGAATATTCTTTTGGGATAATTCCCGCGCGCAAGGTAGGCGGGGATTATTATTTTTTACTTGTACATCGCTTGGAGGGATTTTGGGAATTGCCCAAGGGCCATGCCGAAGAGGATGAAGATGATATTGAAGCGGCTAAGAGAGAATTTTCAGAAGAGACCGGCCTGCAAAAGGTTAATATATTGAAGGATTCTATTTTTGAAAATAAATATATATACGAGCGCGATGATGAAGTTATTCATAAAGTGGTTAAATATTACATTGGCTTAGTGCCCGAGGGAGAGGAAGTAAGAGTTCAAAAAGATGAGGTAGATGATTATACATGGGCACCTTTTGAAGAAGCCAGGCGCATTATTACCCATCAAAATAGCAGAGAGCTCCTTGATAAAGCATTTGAGGCTTTAGAAGAAAACTATAAATGATATAATGTAAAAAATAACCTAAAATAAAAATGTTAAAAACAGAAAAACTTACAAAAGAGTTCGGAGAATTAAAGGCAGTAGATAATTTAAACCTTGAAATAAAAGAAGGCGAGCTATTTTCGGTTATAGGGCCCAATGGCTCGGGTAAGACAACTATTATAAAAATGATATCAGGATTATTGCGCCCAACAGGGGGTTCTGTATCTGTAGGTGGCGATGATGTTGTAAGAAATTCCCGCAGCGCTAAGGCCAAGATAGGATATATACCTGATGAGCCGCGCATATGGCAGGCAATAACGGGCGAGGAGTTTCTTCATTTCTCAGGGGCTTTTTATAATATGCCTCCGGCAGATAGAATTGAGAAAATAAATACTTACCTTAATATTTTTGGACTTAACGGGATAGAGAAGAACTATTTTGAAAACTATTCAAGGGGTAACAAGCAGAAATTCAGCATAATAGCTGCTCTTATACACGAGCCAAAACTTTTGCTTATAGATGAGCCAATAACAGGCCTTGATCCCGATAGCGCCGATATAGCTAAGAATTTATTTAAGGAATTTGCAAATAACGGGGGAGCAGTACTTATGGCCACTCACACACTGTCTGTAGCTGAGGAGATATCTTCGCGCGTGGGTGTCTTGAAAGAAGGCGTGCTTTTAGATGAAGGTAGTATAAACGATCTTAGAAGAAAAGCCGGCCTCGGTGAAGACGGTTCACTACATGATATTTATAAGAATTTAGCAGGCACCAAAAATGGCAGCTAAATTATTTGTACAATATTATATAAAGCGTATTCGCAGGTATTTTACTGACGGCTCTTCGGCAAGAGCGCTTACAGCTGCAGCCATGTTGGTTGTTTTTTTCTTGGTAGGACTTGGGGTTTTTCTGTTTGCCTTTAGAGGTTTTGAATTTAGCCAGAAAGAGCAATTTATCGCGGAGGCGGCACCCCTTTATATTTACGAGTTATTTATTTTGATAATTGGTTTTTTGATATTTGCAAGTTCAATTATCGCGGGAATTTTTACTTTTTTCCGCAGACAAGACAGTGGCAGATGGATAGCAGTAACACCCTCATATAATAGTTTAGCTTGGACAGGTTTTACAAAGGTTATAATAGGCGCCTCGTGGCCCTTTATATTAATAGCTTTGCCTATACTCTTGGCTGCGCGTTCTGTTTTTAGCATAGCGCTTGGCGGTTTTACTTTATCCTTTTTTGCCCTGGTATCGTTTAGTGTATTTTGTGCTTCTCTGGGTATTTTAGTTGTATTTCTATCCGCATATGGCTCGGTTAAGCTCGGTTCCGGAACAAATACCTTTAGGTTACTTGTTTTATTTAGTTTATTATTTATGCTTATTGGAGGGTATGCCACCTGGGACGGCTTAGTAAATACAAATGTGGGTGAATTATTTCAGATAGAAGATATAGAGCTTGCCGTAGCTACAATAGATAGGATTGTTGATAATTTTAAATATTATCCTTCTCATTTACCTGCACTTACTATGCATAGCGCTCAGACAGGTAATACAGGGGTGGCATTTAATTATTTCACCGCGAATGCTTTAATGCTCGCGGGCGCTATTTTTGCCTATTATATTTTGAAGAGAGGATTTTTGCGTCTATGGCAGGTATTTTCTGAGGGAGGGTTTGAGGCTCGCAAAAGGATAAATGCCGGCGGGGATAAAAACATTTTATATTCAATTACTACAAGTATAGCGGGTCTTGGCTCTATTAAAACATCCTCGCGCGCACTGTTTAAAAAAGAATTGTTGGAAAATTTAAGAACTGCAAAAAATATTATGTGGGCCGGTTTTTTGACTTTTCT
>JAWVZY010000028.1:0-10082 GCA_033721955.1 Candidatus Spechtbacterales bacterium | reverse complement strand
TAGTTGCCAAGCTTAAAGCTTCGCGAACTTGCCTGCTTTCCAGTGCTTCATTTTGATCTTGATTTATAAATATAGCAAAATATCTGGGCATTTTGAATTCATGTATATTTGCCGTTTCTGTATTTTGTATATCTTTTAGAGTTACAGGCGAGGCAAATGATATTCCATCTACAGATTTAGCATTGTATGCTTTAACTGCCTCATCCTCATCAGAAAAGAATTTAAAGATTATTTTATCTATAAACGGTTTTTGCCCGTGATATAGCGCGTTTCTCTCAAGTGTATAGGATGATATAAAGCCCGAGGGGTCTTTTAATAATTTTTCAACTTTGTATCTCCCCGAACCTATAGGTTTTTGATTTAGATCTGCAAGCACAAAGTTTTTTGGTGAAACATCCTGCCATACATGTTTAGGCAATATGCCAAGTGTGGTGTTTTCTAAAAACGGAGGATAGGGCGAGGATAATCTAAATGTAATTGTTCTTTCGTCTTCAGCTGAAACCTCAATTCCTTGCCAGCTTTGAAACAGCGGGCTTGAATATTGTGGATTTTGTATTGTTTCTATAGTGAATACTACGTCCTCTGCCGTTAAGGGAGCGCCATCCTCCCAGCGTAGGTTGTCTTTAAGTGTAAAGCGGTATTCTCTGCCGTCTTCAGAGATAGTATATTCTTTTGCCAGATCAGGCACTAAATTACCTTCAAGATCATAGCGCATTAGAGATGCGTAGATAAGATGCACCATATCCCTATCTACATCATTTGTAGATGCCAAAACAGGGTTTAAAAATCTTGGCAATCCTATTATTGCTTCTCTGTATTCACCGCCAAAAGCCGGAACTGCGCTTGTCTTTGCTATATATACCTGGACTCCTATAGCAAATACAGAAACCACAATAATTAATGCCGCAATACCCACAAAATATTTTTCGCGCGGGCCGAATCTATGAAAAATCCTTTTAGAAAAAGAAATCAGCGCCGCATACGCGCCGCTTATTTGTTGTAGTGGGCTTTTTGAGGAATTTTCTTCCTTATTTAATAATCGGTTTTCTTTTTTTCGGAACATTTTCTAAGAAATTACAAGTATCACAAAAGCAATGCCGATAAATAAAATAGATAGTACTATTGTTGCGTTATAAAAAAGCTTCTCAGCACCTCTTTTCTTGTGATATCCGCCACCACCACCGCCACCAAAAGCAGCACCCAAACTGGCGCCTCTTTGCTGCATGAGGATAGTGAATATCAAAGCTGCAGAAATTATAATTTGTACTATTAACAAGATATTTTTTAGATCCATATTATATGAAGAATAGTAAGCTATTAACTACCGATACTATAAGCGATGCCAGGAATAAAGTTAGAAGTCCTGTTATCTCTAATTGGGGCAGAAGAATATCAGCGCCCCAAAGTATCAGCATATTTAATACTATGTTGAACAATCCGAATGTTACAAGAATGAGCGGAAAAGTCAATACCTTAAGCACGGGCTTTATAATAGAATTGCCCACCCATACAACAGCTCCTACCAGGGCGAGTATTCCTAAAAATTCAAGACGACTGCCTCCTGTATCCAAAACAACATCATCTAAAAGGGCTGCTGCAATATACATAGCCCCGGCATTAACGGTTATCTTTAGTATAGCTCTTATTATCATTACCTTTTAGAGTATCAGAATATCACCTTAATTACAAGAATAAGCAAGCATTTAAGTAAGTTTTCATGCGGCAATTATTTTTTATATTTTTCAGCTCTTTTTTTGCGGTGGTGGCTTACAGCAAATCTATGTGCCTCATCACGAACTCTTCTAAGTAAGTTTTCTACTTGCTCAGGCATAGTATCAAGCCGTATGGGGGCTTTTTTGTCCGGTAAATATAATTCTTCCTCTCGTTTTGCCAGTGATACGGCGGGAATTTTTATTTTTGCAGTTTTAAGTTCAAAAAGCGCAGCGTTTAATTGGCCTCGCCCTCCGTCTATTAGTATAAGATCAGGTAATGGCCAGTCATTTTTAAGCCGGCGCCGCAAAACCTCGCGCATCATTAAATAATCATTTGGCTCATCGGGCGCTTTTATATTAAATTTTCTATATAGAGATTTGTCGGGCTCTCCGTTTTTGAACCGCACCATGCTTGCCGTGGGGTTTTTACCTTGAATATTGGATATATCATAACCTTCTATTGTTTTTATGGGTTTTTTATTTCCGGTTAATTGTGCCAAATACTTTCCTTCATTTATGCCTTGCTCGGAAGTTGCTAAGGCGGATTTATCAGGGGACCATGGAAGCACAAAGTTTTCGTGTTCAAATATATTCTCAAGAGCCGCTATAATATCCCGTGCTGTGGCAGCATCTTCAAAGCGCTTTTCTTTGGATGCTTCTTTCATATTTTTTTTAAGATCTCGTATAACACCCCTTCTTTTACCCGAAAGCACGTTTTTAATAGAGCGTATATTTTTTTTGTATTCTTTTATAAATTCTTTTTTCTTAAGCTCGTTAGTTGGCACAGGTCCGGGGCAGAGGCCTATATGGCAGCGGGAACAAGGGAGAGGACCGTGTATTTTCCCAGTTCCGGGTTTTTTCGGATTTGTGGTGTAGTAGGGGAAGATGCGCCTTAAGTATTTAAGGGTTGTTTTTAAGGCCCCGCCATCTGTAAAAGGGCCCAGGTATAAAATATTTACCTTGCCTTTGGCAGTAGTGCTTGGCTGGTGGGTTAAAAATATTCTGGGTAGTTTTTCTTTTGTTATTCCCACGTAAAAATATCTTTTATCATCGCGCAGGCGAATGTTCATTTTTGGCTGAAGCTTTTTAATATACTCAGATTCTTTAAGAAGTGCCTCGATCTCATTTGCTGTTTCTATCCACTCAATAGAATATATTTTTTCAGGGGCAAAAAGCCGATCATCATTTTTATGGCTCTGCACCCTGCTTTTTATATTGTTTGCTTTTCCTATATAAAAAAGCTCCCCGTTTTTATTTTTTAGAAAATATACTCCGGGTTTTTTGGGCAATTCTTTTATTTTATCTATTTTAGTTGATTTGCGCATAACGGGCATATTATACAATACTTGCACAGGTCTTGACAATACTGTATAATGTACCAGTTTTAAGGTAAATATATGGCTAAAAACGATAAACTCAAAATAAAAAGGGCAAATACCCATAATTTGAAAAATATATCTTTGGATATCCCAAAAAATAAATTGGTGGTATTTACCGGTGTCAGTGGTTCGGGCAAGAGCTCTCTTGTATTTGACACCATATATTCAGAGGGTCAGAGAAGATATGTAGAAAGTTTAAGCTCTTATGCCAGGCAGTTTTTGGGTGTTATGGATAAGCCCGATGTAGAGAGCATTGAGGGGATTTCACCCGCGATAGCAATAGATCAAAAAAATACATCTAAAAACCCTCGTTCAACCGTAGGCACCATTACAGAGATATATGATTATCTGCGGCTTTTGTATGCTCATGTGGGCAAGCCCTACTGTCCCAATGACGATATTTTAATTGAGGCCAGTAGCGCTCAGGAAATTACAGGTTCAATTAAAAAACTAAAGGGGGAGGTCACTATATTAGCCCCACTGATCAGCGGTAAAAAAGGTGAGCACAAGGGCATTCTTCAAGAAGTGGAAAATGCCGGCTTTGTGCGCGCGCGTATTGATGGCATCATCATGACCCTTAGCGAGGCGCTTGGAAAAGAACTTGACCCCAAAAAGAAACACAATATAGAGGTTATAGTGGACAAAATGGATATAGGCAAGGATTTGGATAAAATACGCCTAATAGATTCTGTGGAAACGGCTCTTAAACTCGGCAAGGGTTTGCTTATGGTTTTGCACAAAGGAAAGGAACACACATTTTCTGAGAAATTTGCCTGTCCCAAATGCGGGTTTTCAATGCGCGAGATAGAGCCGCGAACCTTTTCTTTTAACAGCCCCTATGGAGCATGCTCTGAATGTTCAGGTCTTGGAACTAAAATGGAGGTTGATCCCGAATATGTAATGCCCAATAAAAATTTAACTCTGGAGGAAGGCGCTGTGCAGCCATGGATGACAGCAAGCCATAGAGTGGGCCGGCAGGGTTGGTACTGGATGATACTGCAGAGAATGGCAAATAAATATGATTTTGATATGGATATACCCGTAAAGGATCTGCCTAAAAAAGCAGTAGATATTATTTTATATGGGGATGATGATCTTGAGGGCGTTATACCTAATCTTGAGCGCAGGCATAAAGAGACAGACAGTGAACATACCAGAGCCGAGATAGAAAAATATATGAATATTCGCGAGTGCCCCACCTGCAAAGGCAAGCGTTTGCGCAAAGAAGCTCTTGCTGTAAAAATTATGAGCAAAGATATTCACGACATTGTTGTAATGGATATTGTATCAGCCCATAAATTTTTTGAAGAACTTGTTGAAAATAAAAATTTTAATACATCAGATAAAAAAATAGCTGCCCCTATCGTAAAGGAAGTTGTAAATCGCCTTGGTTTTTTAAATAAAGTAGGCCTTACTTATCTTACGCTTTCGCGGCAGGCGGGAACGCTCAGCGGGGGAGAGGCCCAAAGAATACAGCTTGCAACACAGCTGGGCTCGCATTTGTCGGGTGTGCTTTATATTTTAGATGAGCCCTCAATCGGTCTTCATGCAAGAGATCAAGCTCGCCTTATTGAAACAATGAAAGAGCTACGTGACCTGGGAAGCAGTGTTCTGGTGGTAGAGCATGATCCTCTGACCATTAATGAAGCCGACTACATAGTAGATATAGGCCCCGGAGCGGGAAAACATGGGGGAGAGGTGATATTCAAAGGTACTCCCGCGCAACTTAAAAAAGCAAAAACACTTACCGCAAAATATATGCGCGGAGAAAAAAAGGTAGAAGGTAAAGTGAAAAATAAAGCTAAAGAACCAAAACTGAAAAAAGAAAAAGGTAAGCAGAAATACCTCACGGTTAATGGTGTTAAGCATAACAATTTGAAAGATATTGAGGTAAAAGTGCCCTTGGGCAAGTTAGTTGCTGTAACAGGCGTCAGCGGTTCGGGCAAGAGCTCTCTTGTAAACGATGTTTTGGCAAAAGCGCTTCGCCGTGAGCTTCATGATGCCCACACCATGCCCGGAGAGTATAAACAATTAAAAGGGCTAAGCTATATAGATAAGGCAATTGTAATTGACCAATCGCCAATTGGCAGGACGCCGCGGAGCAATCCCGCAACTTATACAAATGTATTTACGCCAATTCGTGATCTTTTTGCTAAAACCCCCGAAGCAAAGGCAAGGGGCTACAAGCCCGGCCGTTTTTCTTTTAACGTTAAAGGTGGCAGGTGTGAGAGATGCCGGGGCGGGGGAGAAAATAAAGTAGAGATGTTTTTTATGAGCGATATATACGTAGAATGCGAAGTGTGTGAAGGCAAGCGCTATAACAAAGATGTGCTTGAAATTAAATACAAAGGCAAGGATATTCACGATATTTTAGAAATGACAGTAGAAGATGCGCTTGAATTTTTTAAAAATATTCCAAAAATTAAAAAGAAGTTACAAGTATTAGATCAGGTAGGCCTGGGATATATGCAGCTTGGCCAGCCGGCACCGTCACTGAGCGGAGGAGAGGCACAGCGTGTAAAGCTGGCTACAGAACTTAGCCGCAAATCTACGGGCAAGACCCTCCATATACTTGATGAGCCCACAACCGGATTACATGCTGATGATGTAAATAATTTACTGTCAGTTCTTAAGGAATTGGTGCAGGCAGGTAATACCGTTCTTGTAATTGAGCATAATCTGGACATTATAAAAAACGCTGACCATATTATAGATCTAGGCCCCGAAGGCGGAGATGAAGGAGGAGAGGTTATTGCCCAGGGCAGTCCCAAAGAAATATCTAAAGTGAATAAAAGCTATACTGGACAGTACCTTAGGGGGTTGATATAGTAATATTAACTAATAAAAGAGGTGCAAAAATGTCTGAAGCGCAAGAGTATCAGGACGTAGATATTGAAGAATTGATTGCCTCTGTTGTTGAAGATGTGGTGCAAAAGACAATTAAAGAAGAGGTTGAGCGGCTTCAGGAAGAAGGTCATGCCACTTACGAAATAGCGCAGCTCTTTTTTCAAAGAGGCAAGAGAGCAGTTTTGAAAGAACTTGGACTTCTAAATACAGAAGAACAAAATGCAGATACAGAATACGAACCATTTGATGACGGCCGTGGTGAGACAGGCCATTATCTATAAGCTCTATTAGCCCGCGGTAAAAGCCACTGCTTTATACCGCGGTTTTTTATTTGACAAAGAAACTTATATAGTTTATTTTAATGTGCGTTCTATACATGAAAGGAGAACAAAATGGCACTGGAGGATTTTATTCCGCATGCAAAAAGCTGGAGTATAGATATTGTAGATGGGCCGGATGAAAAAGAGCTATTTAAGTATCAGTTTCATATTATTTATGAGGGCATAAGGCCCAAGGACGAGGAAGAACCTCAATTTGAAGTTATGTTGGCTGGGCATGAAGATACTGAAGTTGCTTCAATCGATGGTTTGCAGATAGGGCCGGCTTATAGAGAAAGCTCTATTTTTGAAAGCTCAGTTGTGTATATAAGAGGGGAGTTGGAGATAGCCCCCAGCCCTTCATTGATTTTCCCCACGGTTGAAGGTCTCTACCATATTAAAAATAAAAATGGCGGACTCTTCATAGTTGAAAGAAGTGAAGTGGCAACACAGAGCCAATACAGGTTCAAATAACAGTTCATTTTTAAACTCTGCTAAGTGCAGAGTTTTTCTTTTGGGGTTGTTTTTTCTATAAAAATATGGTATAATTTGCGCAGTAATGCCTTTTACAAAGTGTGAAAGGCTAAAAAGAAAGGGAAAAAGTGAGTGCTGTTAAAATGATCTGGACGTTCAATCTGCTTCTCGTGATTGCTCTGGTTGCAACTTTAGTGTTGCAAGCGGGTCTTGAGCGGGCGGAAAGGGCAGAATGTGTGCAGTGGCAGCAGATGGCGGAGTCAAATTCGCTCTTCTACGCCACTGATTGGCAGATCGAACAGTGCCTGCACTATGAAATTGATTTGAATAACTGAAAGGAGGCGATATGTTCGCCCAATTTCAAGATCAACAAAATGAAGAGCCGAATGACGAGGTCCAAGAGCAGGAAATAACTCTCTTGGAGGGACTGCAGGAGAAGGCCGATAATCTTGAAGAAGAGATATACGGCATTCTGGCAGATACGATTAAGCCGATAGCCGAGGATTTAGACGGCAAAGAGGTTCTGCAGGTT
This sequence comes from Candidatus Spechtbacterales bacterium, assembly GCA_033721955.1. Lineage (GTDB taxonomy): Bacteria > Patescibacteriota > Minisyncoccia > Spechtbacterales > 2-12-FULL-38-22 > JAWVZY01. The sequence goes on along the minus strand of JAWVZY010000028.1, from coordinate 2,821 downwards.
AGTGCAAATAGCTTCAAGCTTGGGGGTAACCTTAAGCAGTTGCGCGCCACCAGCATGAACATTGGCGCTGAAATGTTGAGAGGCGAAGTGTCCTATCAGATGCAGGCCATGCATATGCAGATCCAGTATCTGAAGTCGTTGTTAATGCAGCAAGGCCATGAACCTTCTCAGGATCTCGAGCACGAAACCCAGGGACCGCCCAAAGAGGATCACGGTCTCTACCTCTAACACTCCAATGGGAACCCCTCGCTCTATAAGAGCGAGGGGTCACCTAGTTTATCCCCAATGATGGGGATTTTGTTTTTGATAGGGAGTTATAGTACAATGTATACATATGTCTAAGACACTAAATCGTTTAGCCGGTAAATATTTAAAGGATGCGGTATATGCTGCAAATGACGGTATAGTTACAACGTTTGCTGTGGTTGCCGGAGTTGTAGGAGCATCTTTGTCGCCGGGAATTGTACTTATTCTTGGGGTAGCTAATTTAATAGCAGATGGTTTTTCTATGGGTACGGGTAATTATTTGGGTACAAAATCAGAAAACCATCATTATAAAAGAGAAAGAGCTCGTGAAGAAAAATCATATGATGAATCACGCGAAAGAGCAAAAGAAGAAGTGAAAGATGTTTTTCGCGAAAAGGGATATGATGGGACAGACATGGAGACAATGGCGAGCTTAATAACGAAAAATAAGAAATTCTTTGTAGAATTTATAACTTTTGAAAGAACAGGCCTTTCAGAGGGTTCTAATAGCGAGGCCGTGAAAAACGCGCTTGTAACTTTCTTTTCATTTCTTATAGCGGGCGCTATACCTCTTTTACCTTATGTAATGTTCTTAAACGGATCTGCTAAATCCGCTTTTTTCTGGGCCTGTATATTTGTAGGAGGCGCTCTTTTTGCTATAGGTGCCGCCCAAACCTTTTTCTCAGATGAGCATTGGTTTAGAGGCGGACTTGAGATGCTCATAGCAGGCGGTTCAGCTGCAGCTATAGCTTACCTTATAGGTAACCTGCTTAGCGGGCTTGCAAATGGAGCCGGGCTTTAATTAAAATTAAATAAATTAAAATATTATGGCAACTAAAATAGCAATAAATGGATTTGGCCGCATAGGCCGCGCCGCCTTTAAGCAGGCACTTGCATCAAAAGACCTTGAGGTTGTGGCAATAAACGACCTTACAACTATCGATAACATAGCTTATCTTTTGCGTTATGATTCGGCTTATGGACCCTATGATAAAGAAGTCAAAACAGAATCAAAGGACGGCAACAACTATCTTGTGGTAGACGGCGACAGATACCCTTATCTTAGTGAAAAAGATCCCACTCAATTGCCATGGAAAGATTTTGGTGTAGATGTAGTTATTGAAAGTACAGGTGTATTTACAACGACCGAAAAAGCATCAGCTCATTTAAAAGGAGGCGCTAAGCGTGTTGTAATTTCAGCTCCTGCAAAAGACGAAGAGACACCCCAACAGCTTGTAGGCACAAATAAAGACACTCTCTCAAGCAAAAATCTTGCCAAAATTACATCAAACGCATCATGCACTACAAACGCTGTAGTTCCTGTTGCAGCTATAATGCTTGAAAAGCTGGGAATTCAAAAGAGCATGATGAGCACAATTCACGGATATACAGCAAGTCAATCACTTGTAGATGCCCCTAATCCTAAAGATCCTTTACGTGGAAGGGCGGCTGCCGCAAACATTGTGCCCTCACATACCGGTGCTGCAAAGGCCTCGGGCAAGGCAGTACCTGATCTTGCAGGTATATTTGACGCTGTAGCAATTCGGGTACCTGTAATTGTAGGCTCAATTGTGGACTTTACTTTTCTTGCAAAGAAAAAAACAACAGCTGAAGAAGTTAACGATCTTTTAAGAGAGGCGGCAAAAGAAGATAAATGGCAGGGCGTTTTCACTATAACCGAAGAACCTCTTGTTTCAACCGATATAATAGGCAAAGAATACGCCTCAATTGCGGACCTCACATTTACAAGAGTGGTTGATGGCGACTTGGTAAAGATAATGGCTTGGTATGATAATGAATGGGGTTATACTTCTGCTTTAATTAAGCATGTAATTGAGGTTGGAAAATTAGTATAAATGAACTTAGCACAAGACCTTAAAAGTTTAATAAAAGGCGAGGTGGCAACAGATGACACCACGCTTGATAAATACTCAACTGACGCGAGCTTATTTAAGATAAAGCCCGCGGTTGTTGTATTTCCAAAGGATGGCGAGGATGTGCAAGCTGTTGTCCGTTATGTGCGCCAGCACAAAAAAGAAAATAAAAATTTGTCAGTTACAGCGCGCTCTGCCGGAACAGATATGACAGGCGGCCCCCTTTCTGAAAGTGTAGTTTTGAGTTTTACAGAACATATGAATAATTTTGACATTGACGCGGAAAGCAAATTAGCTAAAACTCAGCCCGGAGTATATTATCGTGATTTTGAAAAGGCCTCTTTATCAAAGAATTTGCTTATGCCCTCATACCCGGCATCTAAAAGCATTGCCGCTATGGGTGGTATTGTAAATAATAACTCAGGAGGAGAGAAAACAACTAAACATGGCAAAACAGAACGTTTTGTAAATAAGGTGAAAATGGTTTTGGCAGATGGTAATGAATATGAATTTGGTCCCATAACAAAAGAAGAGCTTGAAAATAAAAAATCACAGGATGATTTTGAAGGCGAGGTTTATAGGCGTATGCATAAGCTTATTGAAGATAATTACGAACTTATAAAGCACGCAAAACCTGATGTACAAAAAAATTCAGCAGGATATAAGCTTTGGGACGTATGGGACAGAGAAAAAGGCCAATT
>JAWVZY010000027.1:0-10242 GCA_033721955.1 Candidatus Spechtbacterales bacterium | reverse complement strand
TGCATATTTTTTTTATGGCATTACCCCCGGTAGTATAATAGATAGTTTTAACGAACCCGAATTTAAATATGATACAGAATATAGTACTGGAAATTCCGGTTTTACATGTTCAGAGCCTATAAAACTTCAAAGGAAAAGAATGCGAGTTCAGCATTTAGGAGGTTCTAATATAGAAACGCGTTATTTACCTGTTGATAGCAAGAAAGCAGAATCTGTTTGCCAAATGGCTTGGATTGAATAGATAATTGCCTAATGGCAATGAATAAATAATAAACCCGCCAACGCGTTGGCGGGTTTTGTGGTAGTATAGGGATATGTTTAAAAAATTTATGAATAGGATTGCAGGAGGGGAGTAGTCGCGTGTATTGCGCGGCTTTTTAGTTGGAATTTTATTACTTAATAAATTAAGTAATTTATTAAGTAATAAATCTTTACAAAAAGAGGAGGGTGCGATATTATCTTGTTAGTTCACTATGTGAAAGAGGTAAAATATGATAGATCATTTAAAAGCATTTAGTGTGGTTATCTTCATCATTATTGCCGGATTAGTAGCAGTTGCCTTAATTGCACTGCTTACAACCCTTATCAATAGCTTTGTGAATGATTTAGCACTTAGCGCCTTTTTGGCCATTTTTGGATCAATGTTTATAGTATCTTTAGTATTTGCATACCGGGATACTCTTTCAGCGGTTCGCAGTAAAAAGGAAAGCAATAAATCCTAACTACCTCCAAGCATTAGGCGTCTAACCCCACGATACGGGGTTTTTTCTTTACAAAAAGAGGTTTTTAGTTTATTTTATATTCAGCACCAAGCAAAGGAGAAAAATGGAAACATTTATAATGGTGGCATTCGGCACAGTGCTTGTTTTGATAGTTGCGGCCTGGATAGTGGTAGAGGTTCATATACGGCAAATCGAGAAAGAAATTGTGGGAGAAAGAGCTTTAAGCGAGCCGGACCCAGAGCACAATTTTATTGCTTCAAGCGTATATACATGGCGATGCACAAATTGTAATGCATCAATGATTCCGGTAATCGGTGTAAATACAAACGCTCCCTATCAGCTGTGTGATGCTTAATAACCCAACAGCCCACACCCGGGCTGTTTTTTCTTTACATTAAAAAACCCGCTATTGTTGCGGGTTTTGTGTGCTTTGTTCGGATGCCTCAGTGAGTTTTTGCCGTAGCTTTTCGATGAGTATTCTTTGAGATTCTCTTGCCTCTTGAGTATCGTATTCAATAACGCGGCCATATAATCTTTCTTGCTTTCTGGGGCCGGGAAGTCCGCCTTCAGGAGACAACATAACCATACCGCCTCTCTCTAAGTTTCTCTGTTTTTCGGGAGGGAGTTCAAGAAACCTATCTATATTTACATCATCGTAGCCGTCTATGCCGTAGGAAACATCAAGAAAATCCATCCATGCCTCTTGGGTATCTCTGCGGCCAAATGGGCTTATAACACCCCATCCGCGTCTTTCAATTGCCCTCTTTAGTATCAGGCGGGCTCTCTTTCTTTTATCCCGCACTAGAAACGGAAGCAGAATGAGCTCTTCCCAGATCTGTCTTATCATATTCGAACCCCCTCGTGCTTAGAAGCTTCTTCTATAATTTCGTTTAACACCTTTATAACAGCTTCTGTAAGCTCTTTTCTGTACTCGGGTCTTGTGGGTGGTCTTTCTAATCTTTTTGATTCAATGGAGCGGACAATGTAATCCGGCGCTCTCTCATGGAGATATTTTCTTTTTTCGTGCTTTCCTTTTTTCCTTCTAAAAAGGCCCATGGTCTTTACCTTTCTGTGGTCTTGGGAACTAAAATAAGTATATCAAAATATTATTAAAAAACAAGCTGCACAATATAGGTATTTTCTTTACAAAAAGAGGGGAGTGGATTATCCTATATTTAGCACCCAAACATAAAGGAGGCCAAGATGAGAAAGATAGCCATTCAGGAATTTTTTGCCAACGCCCCAAAGGCCGCGGAAATTTTTCAAAGAGAAATTTACCCCAAGGCAGAGGAGCTTAACTCAATAGAAGAGATAAAGCAGTTTTACATTGATACTTTATTGCCGGCTGTAGTGCTTGCAGCACGTGTAAATGGATGTGTTTGTGATGATCTCAAGGAGCATTTCCTTGATACAATGAAACTTAGAGAAGAGACCGCAAGCGGTAATATACAGAGATTTATTGAAGATGCAGTTCAAGATGAAAATTTCCAAAAAAGTTTCTTAAATTTGGCTCGTTCCTATGCAATGCGCAGAAAGTGCCATACTACAACACTCCACTTTATTTGTTATTGCGATGAACAGGATGGTTGCCCCTTTGGCGATCATGAGGTAATACTAAGGTACGAGTCACATTCGGGCATTCCCTATTGTGGCCGTTGCACAAAAGATCTGCCTGATTGGTTTGTAGAAAAATTAAGAGGCGATATTTAGTTTCTCCTTCACAGAAAAACCCCGCGTTAGGCGGGGTGTTTTATTTAACGAGGAATTTAACCAGGCAGTCCTCTTGCGCCATTTGAACTACTGTTGCCTCAACTTCTTGATGTGTAAGCTCAGTTCTTTTCTCTACTCCCATTTGCGCAAGGTGGTTGATGGTGAAAACATCTAACGGCCTTTTCTGTCTCTTCTTGCATCGGGGGCAATTAAAGACATAGTATCCCGGGCCGCCTTTTTCATGTTCTACAACCTCTATAATGTCGTAATATGGAATATGCACTTCACTATCACAATGCAAAGTACTGCACGTAGTTTTTAGTGTTATGCTTGAATACACAATTTCTCCTCTCAGTAACTGGCTAAAATATAACATTATTTCTTAATTTAGTAAAGGGTAACTTAGGTATTTATTAAAAAATATTTTTAATTTTATCTAAATTGCTGTATGCTGTAGATAGTCGATATACAAATAAACTGAAAATTAATATAAATTATTATGGCAGAGTCATCAAACCAAAAACCAAGCCAACAACCGCACGCTCAGGCATCTGAGGATGCTCTAAAGGGGCGATATGCAAATGCGGTGCAGGTATTTCACGGTAATGAGGAATTCATACTTGAGTTTCTTTTTATGGACCCTCACAGAGCCGCACACTTGTTGGATAGAATTATTTTAAGCCCCAGGCATATGAAGCGTTTGTATGCGGCAATAGGGGAGAATCTCAAAAAGTACGAAGACCACCACGGCGAGATAAAGTTGCACAAACACGAAAACGAAAATAAATAACATTACCCAAAGGCGGAATTAAAAACAGCCCCAAATAAGGGCTGTTTTTAATCTTCATATTGTTTTCAGGGTGTATTTGGTGTAATATAGGGACAACATTTATAGAAAGAAGGTTTTGCAGTGAAGTGTCCGCATGGAAAACATGAGGTTTTACCCAAAAAGACAGGCATAACAAAAAAATCTTTTTGTGGTCGTTGTGGTGGTAGCTTGGGTGAAGATATGTCTAAAGATGTAGACGATAAAAGATTGTTTGTTTTTAATTCCAAACCGGGTATTTGGAGCAGATTGTTTGGTATTTTGCGAGGGGATTAATTAGCACCTTAAACAACAGCCCGCACAGGGGCTGTTTTTTTGACAACTATAAATTTTTACTGTATTTTATAGGCAGTTATTTGTATTGACAAAAGGAGACCAAAAATGACATGCATTGCCGCGATAGTTGAACAAGATACAGTTTGGATGGGTTGCGATACTATTATGACCTCGGGGGGTTACGCTCGGGGAGTAGATACTAAGATAATACAAAGAGACGGTATTATGATGGGTTTTGCGGGAAGAGTAAGGGATATAAATCTTTTGAAGTTTGGATTTGAAATACCTCCTCAGGACAAAAATCTTGATGATTATGAATATATGGCTACGGTATTTTCCAGCGCGGTTAGGGAAAGATTGAAGGAATTTGGCGCCGCCAAGATAGATAACAGTGAAGAAACCGGAAGGGCTTACGCTATAGTAGCTCATAATAAAAGATTATATGATTTGAGTTATGACTTTTCAGTTTCCAGAGTTGAGGGTTTCAATTTTGACGCTCTCGGCAGCGGAAGGGGTGAGGCACTTGGTTCGCTCTATACCACTCGGTATAGTGGATTGACACCTGAAGAGAGAATAAGACAGGCGCTATCAGCCGCGGAGGAGTTTACAACTTCTGTGCGGGGTCCGTTCGTTATAGAAAGCATAAAGCAGTAGTTAAAATACGCACATTTAAAAAACGGCTCATTGAGCCGTTTTATTATTAGAGGATTTGTACTAATATTATAGCTATTACAGCCACTGTTATTATAAACACAATAGCCTTGCGCAGGGTTATATCGCCTAAAGAAATTTCTTCCTGTTTCTCTTCTGTGGGGTGCAGTGCCCTATTTTTCTTTTTAGATTTTGTAGAAGTTTTTTTAAATTTCTTTAACTGCTTAGAGAAATTTTTTTCGCTGAGCTGCTGCTCTAGGGCCTGAAGTTCTTTCTCTATCTGTTTTTCGGGATCGGTAATCGGGCAAACTTCATCTGTTTCTAATCTTTTGAAGTTATTCTCGCTAAGCTGGCATTTTTGGATATCGCCGCAGTTGGGACATTTAAATGTGTAGGTTGCGTTAATTTCTCCTACCGGCTTTGTGAGCGCCTTGATGTGCTTTGCTGTTATTTCTATTTCGCCGCACTGCCAACATTCAGGTTCATATGGGTTGCCGAATATCATTTTGACCTCCTTTCATGGGTTTAGAGTTCCTGATTGATCTGTTGCAAAAAATCTTTTACCTGGTTTTCTATATCAGCGCCCTCTCCCAGGTTTTCATATGCACCTGCATGTTGCAGTGCTTCAAAACCCTCTTTGGTAACAATACCTTGCTGGCTTATTTTGCAATTAGGGCATAAGTATCTGTAAGTATGAATTACCATGTCTGTTTGCCCGTCTTCTATGGCGTATATACTTTCAATGTTTTTTAGCTCTACTTCTATTTCATTACATCTGTAACAAGAAGTAGGTATATACATTTCTTTTTGCCCGCTCTCATTGCGGTATCTAACTTCGTCTTTTACTATTTTCTTTTGTATAAAACTTACCCGGACCCCGGCATTTTTTAATTTTTCAAATTCTTGCCTGCTTATTTCTCTTTTCTGTTTGATCTGAGGCAGGCATCTGGGGCAGAGAAAGGAGTATGTATCTGATTTTCCGTTCGCGCCTTGTACCAGTTTTACAATATCTTTGACTCGAAGCTCTATGGGTCCGCATAGCGAGCATTCAGCTAGTTTGCAGACATTAGGTGTTTGCATAGCTCACCTCTTTTTTAAGAACTATAATGGAAATTTAACACAATAAAAGGTATTTTTCAATATAAAAACGGCAGGTACAAAACCTAACCGTTTATAAATGTACTTTATGAAAAGGAGTTTTGGCACCCGCATGTGCGGGTCGCGTTGGGGTTTTCTATTTTGAAGCCGGAGCTCTTGAGATTATCAACATAGTCAAGGGTTGAGCCCTTAAGCAGTTTCTTGCTTTCTTTATCTATAACAACCTTCAGTCCGTCAAATTGTAAAACTTCATCGTTTTCTTTGTCAGTTTCAAATTCAGAAGAATATTCATAAAGGAATCCCGCGCAACCACCCGGCTGTACACCTATGCGTAGTGCCGGTATACGATTACCTTTTGGCCTGGATGGATCCAAGCGCCGCTGCATTGCATCAAGCGCTACTTCGCGCGCTCGTTCTGTTACGGTTATTGCCGGGCTGCTATTGGAATCTATAGATAAATGTGTCTTGTCGTTCATTTCGCCCTCCTTTTAAGGAGCTGTTATGTTTTTTTATATAATTTATAGGCATATTTGTAAAGGGTAAATTTTGACAAAAGTTTTTATCTGTTTTAATTTATAAGTATCTGTCAAAAGGAGGTTAAAAATGAGAATCGTCCGGGGAGGGATTGAAGCCCTCAATGCCGTCGATACAAATTTAGTACTTCTACATAATTTCCAAACAACGCACAGAGATGTGTATATGCCCGTTGATATTTTGGAATACGCGCCTGATATTAAAGATATGGTTCAGTGGATATATGGCAAGGCAAAAAATTCACATAACGTCGCGTGGTTTATGAGATTTCCACAAAGTTCTTCTGAGGCCACTTATGTATTAATGAATATTATTTGCTCTGTATTCAATAGGATAATAGAAGAGCATGAAAATCGCGATTCGTCTGTTTTTTCAGGAACTACGCTTGTTGTAGAAAATGAAAAGGAATATATATTTGATTATTTAACAAAAAACCTTCCAGGCGCAAAAATGTCCGAATAATATCTCGGGCATTTTCTTTTTACGCCCAATATTTGTTATAGATTTGGATTAGTGTTATGGTAAATAAACGTATAATTTATAACTTAAAAATTTATGGACACAAAAGAAACTGAACAAAATAATAATGAAAAGCCACAAGGGGAAAGTAAGGATGTGGAGCAAAATAAGGAGGCAGTAGCTACCCCGGGTGAAGATCAGCAGGCAGATAGTGCCACGGAGGTTGCAGAAGACAAAGGAACTAAAAAAGATAGCAATAAAAAAACTATGATGATAGTGGGTGCTGTTCTTGTTGCAGTCCTTGCTATAGGAGGTGCTGCATATTACAGTGGTGCCTTGCCATTTTTAGGCGGTAGCACAAGCGAAGTTTTGGCAAGAGTTAACGGGGAGGAAATTACACGCGCTCAGCTTGATAGCAGAATAGAGCAAAATAGAACTGTTTATGAAAACCAAGGGGCTAATTTAGATGACCCTGCAACTTATGCGCAGGTAGAAAAACAGGCACTTGATTTTCTTATAAACGAAACCCTTATTTTGCAGGCAGCTACTGATCAGGGCATTACAGCTACAACTGAAGAGGTACAGGGGCAATTTGATGAGACAACGGGTAATTTTGAGTCAGAGGAAGCTTTGGAACAGGCATTGGTAGAAAATAGTTTAACTCGCGAACTTTTGCGCACAAACATTGAAAGGCGTTTGGTTGTGGAAAAATATATAGACGCCAATGTAAATGAAGAGGCAGCTAATGTTTCTGAAGAAGAGGTGCAGGAATTTTATGACAATTATCAGGCGCAAAATCCCGAAGCACCCGCACTGGATGAGCTTAGGCCGCAGATAGAACAGCTTTTGCGTGAGCAAAAAGTACAAAAAGAAGTAGAAGGTATTGTGCAGGAATTGCGCGAAAACGCTAACATAGAGGTATTGCTTCAATAATCCAGTTATATCTAAATATAAAAAAAGCGGCCTAGATGGCCGCTTTTATGTTAAAATATAATTAATGAAGGGATATATGGAAAAACTCAGACAAATACCCAAAAAACAGGCATTGCTTGGCTTTGTTTTTATAGTTTCAAATATGGTGTTTTGGCCTTTGCTAACTTTAATATTAGCTTTGCGCATTACTAATCCGCTTTATATTATAGCCCTTATTTTTATGGGATTTTTAGTTACTGTAACATTCGGCCTTTTGCAGTTGTTTGTGAGCAAATATTTAAGATTTATCCTTTATGCTCTTTTAACAATATTGCTCCTGGGCTTGTACCGTTTTGAGGACCTCAATTTTATAGGCGTATTTTTATTTTCAGCCCTTATTTTAGTAGCGCATTGGCGTGCTGAACGCGTAAAGAGATTTATTGCCGAATTTAAACCCTTTTATATGTTGAGGCGTTTTATGCCTATATTTTTTACAGGAATGGCAATAGTTTTAGCATTTGTGTATAACAGTTTTATTTTGCAATATTATGTTGATAATCCTCAGATACCCAAGCAGGCATATAGCACTGTCTTTCGACCGGCTGAGGCATTTTTACAAATACCACTTCCCGGCTACAGGCCCGGTATGACAATGGAAGAATTTCAGGAAGTGGTTGTAAGTAGTGTTTTTACAAAATTCTTACCGCAAAATGAGGCGGGGCGGCAAATTGATTTTGAGAACATTGATTTCCCCGATTTCTTAGGCGAAAGCGTTGCCGATGTAACAGTTGAAGAGTTTACATTAGCTTGGATAAACCAGACCATGAATACGATATTAGCTCCATACTTAGATCTTTTACCCGCTTTATTTGTGGTAGGTTTGTTTTTGGTCTTTCGCTTTATTCTTTTACCGTTTTTATGGGCCGCTAAAGGCCTCACCTTACTTGCTATAGAGCTGCTTTTGTTGTATAATATTATAGTTGAAAAAGAGATACAAACAACAAAAAAGATAAGAGTACTTGAGTAAATATTATGGCTAAGGATTACTATGATGTTTTAGGGGTGCCTAAGGGTGCCTCAAAAGAGGAAATAAAAAAGGCCTACAGGAAAAAGGCCCACAAATATCATCCCGATAAAGATGGAGGGGATGAGGAAAAATTTAAGGAGGTAAACGAGGCCTACCAGGTTTTAGGTGATGAAAAAAAGCGTCAGCAGTATGATCAGTTTGGTTCTGCATTTGGCGGTGCGGGAGGTCCGGGCGCGGGAGGGTTTAACCCCTTTGGAGCGCAGGGCGGTTTTAGCCAGAGCCAGCAGGGCTTCGAATTTGATATAGGAGATATTTTTGAGCAATTCTTTGGAGGCAGTGCGGGCGGTTTTGGCGGCAGGAGCAGAAGTTCCAGGGGAGGGCGCAACATTGAAATGCAAACAGAGATAACTCTTGAAGAGGCATTTCATGGTAAAAAAGAGGAATTATCTTATGAAACTTATGTACTGTGTGATAGATGTGAAGGAAAACGCCATGAGCCGGAAAGTAAGATGGTAACCTGTCCAACTTGCCGCGGCGTAGGAAGAATCCAACAGAAACAAAGGACTATATTGGGCACTATTAATAATGTTGCCGCATGCCCTGAGTGTAAGGGGAATAAAGAAATTCCTGATAAAAAATGTAAAAAATGTTACGGAGAGGGCAGGGTGCAGGATACAAAAAAGGTGACAGTGGAAATTCCTGCCGGGATAGGTGATGGCAACACTATACATGTTGAAGGCGCCGGGGAGGTGGGTGAAAATGGCATAGCAGGAGAACTTTACCTTCGTGTTAATATAAAGCCCCACGATGTATTTAAAAGAAGGGGACAGGATCTTTATAACTCAGTTGATATTAAACTTTCTCAGGCGGTTTTAGGCGATAAAATAAAGGTAAAAACAATAGATGGCAAAGTTGAACTTAAAATACCAAAAGGCACTCAGAGCGGAGAGCTTATAAGAATGAAGGGTAAGGGAATGCCTAAGTTGCGCGGGCGCGGTAGCGGAGATCAGTATGTTGAGGTAAATGTCGAGATACCCAAAAAGCCATCTAAAGATATAGAAGAACTGTTTAAAAAATTGCGCAAAAAAGGAGAATAAGCATGGAATTATTTGAAATATTTAAGGGGCAACAGACCACTCTTTTAACCTGGGATCTCGCGGTTGTAGCATTTGTTTTTCTCACCGGGCTTTTTTATGGAATGAATGCAGGGCGTAAAAAACTTGTATCATTTATACTTAGCGTTTATGGAAGTATTGTATTACTTGAGGTATTTCCATATCGGGATTGGTTTATAGACCGCTTTCCCGGGTTAGCGCAAGGCGTGGTTAATCTTGTTTTACTTGCCCTGTTTGTTTTTGTGCTTTATTATGTATTTTCGGGCTCATTTTTAAAATTAGCACTTCCAAGGTTGAGGCGAGGAAAGGGGTCTTTTTGGCAAATAATATTTTTAGCTCTTTCTGTGAGCGGTTTTTTGACAAGTTTTGCCTTTAATGATATAAATTTATTGTTCGGAAGAGAGGTATCAGCATTTGTTGAAAATTTCTTTTTAAGCTCAACAGCTAAATTTATTTGGGCAGCCCTTCCGTTAGTCGGAATAGCTTTTTCTCATAGAAATTAAAAATTATTACCCGCTTGAAAATAGTGCCATTCAAGGCACTATTTTCCTCAGCATGGTAGAGGTAAATTGTGCTACGGATAGCACAATTTACGCCTTTTAAAAATAAAAACAATGTCCGCCCATAGCTCAGTTGGTAGAGCAATGGCCTTTTAAGCCAGTGGTCCCTGGTTCGAGTCCAGGTGGGCGGACATTGTTTTTATTTTGGCCGGAGGTTCAAATCCTCCCGAGCGGACTAAATATTGACTTAATTCCGAAGGTTTGAATCTTCCCGGGCGGACTAAGGACAGGGCCTTTTGTTTATCCGCTCGTAGTGATGCCTTTAGGGTTCGAATCTTCTCGAGCAGAATTGCACGTTTTTTAGAGAATTAGAAGCAATGCTTTGACAGCAGTTAGATTAGATTGCTATACT